>CAIXQT010000141.1 GCA_903921665.1 uncultured Opitutia bacterium | reverse complement strand
GGTGAGGGTGTGCGGTGAAAAGCGTCGTCCGAAAGGACGCGCCAAAGGAGGAAAAACCTAGTGGGAAGACGGTTCGCCTTAGACGGCGACGTCTTGGACCGGGACTCCTGGGTGCATCTCGAAGATGCCTACGGGGGTCGTCGGGCCTGTCATTACGATGGAATAATCATCGCCGATGCCAATGATAATCTGACCTCCGGGCATATTTACCGTCAAATCCGCATCAACGAGGCCCATTTTACGAGCCACGGCGGCCGAAGCCGAAGAGGAGGAACCAGAAGCCATCGTGTAGCCGGCGCCGCGTTCCCAGATCTCGATCCGCACGTTCTTGCGGTCGGTGATCTTCATGAACTGGACGTTCGTACGGTTAGGGAAGTTCGGGTGCGTCTCGAGGTGCGGGCCGTAGGTCTTGGCGAGGTCGGGCGTAAGGTCGTCGACCGGGATCACGCAGTGCGGGTTGCCGACGGTGGCGGCCCAATACTTGAAGGTCTTGCCGAGGACGGTGATCTCTTCGCCGAGGACTTCGCGATCGGCGCCGACATGGGGGATGACCGGCGCGCGGAAGGAGACCTTGCCCATCTCGACGCGGATGCGGTTGCCGCCATCGAAGACCTCGCAGCGGACGATGCCGCCGATGGTATGCAGGCGGAACTCCTGTCCTTCCTTGATGCGTTTGGTCTCGAGGAGGTGGCGGCAGAAGATGCGGATGCCGTTGCCGGACTTCTCGGCCTCGGAGCCGTCGGGGTTCAGGATGCGCAAGCCGAAGGTGCCGTCGGTGCGTTCGATCGGACCGTAAAGGATGCCGTCGGAGCCGAGGCCGAAGTGACGATGGCAGACCTTGCGGATGGCTTCGGGCGAAAAGAGGGCGGGGCAATCCTTGGGCTCAAGGACGAGGTAGTCGTTGCCGAGGGCGTGGTATTTGGCGAAGCGCATGCTTGCCTTCTGATTGGGCGTTAAAGGCGCATTTGGCAAGCAAGGGGTGCGGGAGCCATCTGCTGGCTTTATTTCCATAGGCGACGTGCATACAAAGCTGCCATGCGCCTCCTGCCCCTGGTTGCCCTGTCTTGCGTCCTCTCTGCCTTCGCGGCGGATAAGCGTCCGCCGAATATCGTCCTGCTCTACTCGGACGACATCGGCTGGGGCGACCTCGGTTGCTACGGCGCGAAGGTCATCCCGACCCCGAATCTCGACCGGCTTGCCGCTCAGGGCACGCGCTTCACCTCGGGCTATTGCACGTCGGCCACCTGCACGCCCTCGCGCTACTCCCTGCTGACCGGCGAATACGCCTGGCGCCGTCAAGGCACCGGCGTATTGCCCGGTGACGCCCGTCTGATCATCAAGCCCGGCCGGCCGACGATGGCGGCCAGCCTCGCCAAGCTGGGCTACGCCACCGGCGTCGTCGGCAAGTGGCACCTCGGACTCGGTTCCGGCTACGTGAATTGGAATCAGAAGATCGACCCTTCGCCCAATCAGATCGGCTTCACCTATTCTTTCATCATGGCGGCCACGGGCGACCGCGTCCCGACGGTGTTCGTCGAGGATGGCTCCGTCGTCGGCCTCGACCCCAAGGATCCGATCGAAGTCAGTTACAAG
>CAIXQT010000140.1 GCA_903921665.1 uncultured Opitutia bacterium | reverse complement strand
TGGAACATCACCAGCCCGGCGGCGAGACCGGCGAGCTGAGCGTTGGACATCTGGACCTTGAGCGCCTGCTGCACTTCCTCCATGGAGGCGATATTGCGGTCCAATGGAATCTTATGGACGTCCCAGGCCCCCTCGAGGTTGAAGATGATCACGAGGAGCGGGAAGCCGAAGGTGATCGCCAACGTGAGCCCGAGGTAACCGGTATCACGGAAGAAAAGCTTGAGTCGGCGGGAAAGCAGCGTCGTGAACTGCGAGACGCCGCCCGGGACATCCGGTTCAGGAAGCGGCTCGACGTCGACCGGCGCGCCGACCTTGGCGACGGCGATCTCGTAGGAATCCTGATGCTCGGCCTGATGGATGGCCCAGCGATCGCGCCAGGTGGCAAGGTTGGAAGCGTTCAGCACCTCATATAGGCGCAGGCCGTCGGGAATACCGAAATAACCCAGCATCTCATCGGGAGAGCCTTGGAAGACCACGTCACCTTGGTAGACGACCGTCACCCAGTCGAACTGGTTCAGCTTACCGAGATTATGGATGATGCAGACAAAGCTCTTGTGATTGGCCTCGGCCAGGTTTCGCAGGAGCGCGAGGATCTGATCCTCGGACTGCGGGTCGAGGCCGGAAGTGACCTCGTCGCAGACCATGCAGGCGGGGTCGAGGGTCAGCTCCAAGCCTAGGGAGAGACGACGAAGCTGACCGCCGGAAAGGGCCGAGACGCGCTTGTCTCGATGCGGGGCCATGCCCGTGACGCCCAACACGGACTTGAGCCGACGGGAGCGTTCGGCAGCGTCGGGCACGGCCAGTTCGAGGGCGTACTCCAAGGATTCGGCGACGGTCAGCTGAGGCTGAGCCGCGGTGAACTGAGGGGCGAAACCAACCTTCCCGATCAGGTCTTCGGTGCAGGTGATCGGCTGACCGGCCAGGCAGGCTTCGCCGGTCGAAGGCAAGATGCCGAGGATGGCCTTCATCAGGGTCGTCTTGCCGCAACCCGACGGCCCGATGACGGCGTTGAGACCGCGCGGCAGGAAGCGGGCGTTGGCGCCGTCGAGGATGACGGGGCCGTCATTACCCGCCTGCACGGTCAGATTCTGGCAGCTCAGCATCGGTTGTAATCTTGCTTCGGCACCCCCTCGGGTAAAGGATTAATGCCATGAGCCCCAAAGCCCTCGTCGCCGCCCTGCTCGCGACCGCCGCCCTCTCCCCTCAGGCCGAAGCCTTCCAGATGACCAAGAAGGCCATCCGTAACCAAGGCATCTTCGGCATCAAGGTCGCCAACACCGACATGTCGTTCTACGGACGCGCGGACGCGATTCTCTCCATCTCCTTCCAAGAGTACACGACGGGCTCCTTCATCGTTGCCGAAGTCGTCATCGACATGAAGGACTCCAACCAACAGTTGCGCATCTATTCGGCCCGCCCTCCCGGCACGGCCGATGTCGCCAACCGCGCGAACCGCGCCAGCGCCGCCAATTCCCAGAACCGCGGACTCGACCCTAAGGAAGCGAGCAAACTGCCGATCCCCGGCCCCCTCGCCCTCATCGAATCCAAGGTCAACAACGTCGTCAGCAGCAGCACGGGTGACATCGTCGTCAAGACCTACCCGACCACCACCCACGCCAAGACGGTGGAGATGGTCGTCACGACTAAGGCCGAACTGCAGATGCTCTTCAATAAGATGACCTGCCTCTACACCGGCATCGAAGTCGAAGCCGTCGACGGTGCGTCCGTCGAAGGCTCGAACGGAGCCGCGGCCAGCGCCGCCGCCACGACCGCCGCGGGAGGCACCGCCGCCAAGATCAAGATTACTCAGATCGGCGGGGTCCTGTTCACGCTGGAGTAAGTCGGCGGCAGCCCCGACACCCCCGTTTTACGGGGCTAAAACCCTCACCCTTGGCTTTCGGGCAAGTCCGGCTTGACCGTTCCCGCGGGCTTCGCTTGTGTCCGCCCTTACTCCCATGGCCTCCCTACCCGTCAACCGTATCAAGAAGAAGAACATCATGAGCTACAATGGTGAGCTCTGCATCGTTCTCGAGTGCCTCGTCCGCACCCCCCCGAACAACGCTTCCTACGTCCAGATGGAACTCCGCTCCATCAAGACCGGCGCCAAGATCCCGGTCCGCTGCGGCATCGGAGTCAGCTTCGACGTCTTCGA
>CAIXQT010000139.1 GCA_903921665.1 uncultured Opitutia bacterium | reverse complement strand
GCTCGAGGAGCCGCCGCCCGGCACGCTCATCATCCTGCAGACCACGAACTACTATCGCGTGCTGCCGACGATCCTCAGCCGATGCATGCGTTTCCATGTCGCGGGCGAAGCCCCGGCGCTCAGCGACCCCTCCTGGCTCGATTGGCAGCGCGAGATGGAACGGTTGCTGACGCGCATGGTCAAAGGCCCGGCCTCGCCGAACGCCCGCGTCTCCGAAGTCTTCATCCCGCTCTACGCGCTCTGCGCCCGCTTCGAGGTGCTGCTCGAGCTGTTCGTCGACGAGGCCCTGAAGGCGGCGCCCCCGCCTCCTCCGACCGACGATGATGAAGACGACGCCGAACTGGCCTATGAAGAGTCCGTGCGCCGCGGCGTCCGGGCCCGGATGCTGGTCTCCGTCGAGGAGAAGCTCCGCCTGATCGGGCGGTCGCACCCAGGCTGCGCGGAGCAGGTCGCGTTGTCCGTCGGCTACCTTGAAGACGCCCGCCGCCGCATGGAGCTCAACTACCAGGTCTTGGCGGCGTTCGAGCAATTCCTCCTCCGTACGTTGCGCGCCTTCGCCCTCCGCCCCCGTGAGGCGTAACTTCCTCCGCTTTCCGGAGTTACACTCCTGAGATGGCCCAGGAAGAGCCCACGCTCCCGGACGATGAGGACGACAAGCGGCTGATGGCGCTTGTCGCCCAAGGGGATGACGATGCGCTGCGCCTTCTCGTCCATCGACACCATGCCCGTCTGGTCGGTTATCTGCGGGGCGAGGTCGGCTCGCAGGCGACCGCGGAGGAATTGGCCATGGAAGTCTTCATCCGGCTGCATCGGGCGGCCTCACGGTGGCGTCCCGAGGCCAAGCTGAGCACCTATCTCATCCATATCGCCCATAACCTCGTGCTCAACGAATGGCGGCGCCGGGGTCGCAAGCCGACTACCGCCCTCGAGTTCGCAGCCGAGCCCGGCGACGCTTCGCAGCAGTCGGCGCGGCGCGTGGCCGAGCTCGACGAAGCTTTCCAGCGGGCCATCGCCCAGCTGCCGACGGAACAGCGCACCGCCATCCTGCTGGTCGTCCAGCAGGAGCTTCCGTATGAGGACATCGCGGCGATCATGGGCGTCCCGGTTTCCTCGGTGAAAACCTGGATCCACCGCGCCCGCGCCCGCCTCCGGGAACTGCTCAAAGATTTCTATGCTGACGAATGAACCCTGCAACTTGCCGCTTACGGCGGTGTTTAACCTATTGAACTGAGCCATGAACAACCCTGAACGCCCAACCTTCGACCAGGAGCTCGCCGCCTCGCTCAGCCGCGGTCGGGCCGTGGCCGTCCCCGGTTTCGCCGACCGCGTCGTGGAAGCGGTCCGAGGCGAGCGCCGCCGGCGCGTCGTCATCCGCTGGAGTTCCGCCGCCACGGCCGCCGCCGCCTGCTTCGTGGCCATCCTTACCTTGTCGACCCCCACCGAGGAGTCGCTGAACCGGCAGACCCTCGCGCTCGTCGCCCGTGATGAGTCCGTGCAGTTCGCCGACCTGCTCGGCGCCGCCGACGATCTTTCCCTCCTTTCGCCGGCGATCGAGAAACCCAGCGTGGTCGAAGTCCTCAACGCGCCTGGATCCTGATCCGATGAAGCCTTTCTTCCTGTCCCTCTGCGCCGTCGCGGCGGCCGCCGTGTTTTCCGCCCCGCCGCCGTCCGTCCGCGGGCCCGAATCCGAACCGACGGCCGAAGACATCCAGACCATCCGCAAGATCCTCGAACTCCCGCCCGAGCGGCTTGCGCGCATCCGCTCGGCGATCGAGAAGATGGAGCGCATGTCGCCGGAGTCCCGCCGCGAGTTCGCCGCCAACCTGACGAAGTACGAAGCCGCCACGCCGGAAGAGCGCCATAAGCTGATGAAGGAGATGCGCGAACGCGGCGGCTTCGGCGCCCGCGTCCTCGAGCACCATTTCAAGACGCTCAGCCCGGAGGAAGCCAAGGCCGAGCGCGCCCGCATCCAGGCCCTCACGCCCGAACAGCGCATGGAATTCATCCGTAAGCTCGCCGAAAAACACGGCGCCGAGATCGCCAAGGAAAAGGGCAAGTCCCTCGACGGTAAAGAGGGCGACAAGCCCGGGATGAAGCGACGCAAGAAAGAGGAGCCCGACGGCGCCTCTGGCGCCGCGAAGTGACCCGCTATTCGCCCAGCTTGCGGAAGCCCGCCTGACCGTGCTTCCAGCGGTCGTGCGCCCAGAGCCAATTCGAGCAGACGTCGTCGCCGGAGCGTAGCATGCGTTCGAGCCAGGCGTTGGATTCGATCGTGAGGCCGATGGCGTCGGTCGCCTGCAAGGCTTCCATGCGCAGTCGGCAGCGCCAGAAACCGGTCCGGTCGGACCAGTAGATCCGGCTCGGGCACTTGAAGCGCTGGGCGATGATGCCTGGCAGCTCGGTGACGGCGCACGGCATCCCCATGAACTGCCAGGCCGAGCCGGACTGGGTCGTCTGGTCGAAGAGCACGGCGGCGACCTGACCTTCGCGGACCGCTTTCATCGAGCGGCCGAAGCCATCGCGACGGGAGACGAGCCGCATGCCGAAACGCTCGCGGGCTTCCTTGATCCAGCGTTCGGCGGCCGGCTGGTCGAGCGGGCGGTAGATGACGATCCATTCGCGCTTGGCGAGTTCCGGCCGCAGGAAGGTCGTCGCGGTCATGGTCTCCATCAGCGCGAAGTGCGGGACGAACAGGACGACGCCCGTCCCCTTGGGCGGCAGGCCGTGCTCCGGGCTCGTCACGCTTTCGTCCACGACGACGCGGTCGCGGATCTCGGCCTCTGACATCATCGGCGAGGCGATGGAGAAGAGGGCCATCTCGGCGGTACGGCGGCAGGAGGTGTGGCCGATGCGGCGCACCCAGGCGGCGTCCTTCGTCGGGAAGGCCTTGGCGAGGTTGCGGCGGATGACTTTGCCGCGGAGCAGCCAGAGCACTTCGCCGAGCAGGGCCGCGTTGACGCGCGCGAAGGCCTCGGGGAGACGGGTCAGCAGCCAGGCATAGGTGACGATCAGCGGCCGCATCAGGATCTTCAGCAGCGGCCTTCCTGACGGAGCAGGTCGCCGATCTCAGGGACGAGGATGTTGCGGCGGCCGAGTTCGTCGCGCGCGAAATATTTGTCCACCTGGCGGACAAGGTCGAAGGGTTCGTCGGGCAGGTTGTCTTCGTCGAACTCCATCTCGTCGACGGCGTCGATGTCGTCGAAGATGTGCGTCAGCCGCAGCGGTTCGCCGTCGATGACGGCCGGGGGATTGGCGATCACGCCGACCTTGGTCAGGTTGAAGAACAGGCAGGGGTAGAACTCCTTCTCGTACGGAGCGAGGAACTTGCTGACCCACTGGCCGGGGACTTCCCAGCGGCGGTTGACGATCGCCGCGTCGGAGAAATGCACGCAGACGCGGTACCACTCCTCGACGGCCGCGTGCTTCATCGCGAGCGGGCAGTCGATGACGGTGATGATGCGCGCGACGCGCCACACGGCGTCGGGCATCATCGGGCGGATCGTGCGATGGAGCGCTTCCATCTGGTCGATGACGTGCAGGGAGCCGTGGGTGACCAGGATCGCGGCGTCTTCGTCGCCGGGGGCGGGCAGGATGGCCTGGCCGTCCTTGAACGTCCACTGGTCAGGAGCGACGCCGCCTTCGCGGGCTTCGCGGAGGATGCGGATCTTACGGCCTTCGGGCCAGGCGTTCTCGGCCAGTTCGCGCACCGTCTCGGCCCGGCCGGCGCCCGTGGGGCCGAGGATGATGATGAGCGGCGTCATGCCTTGCGTCCGCAGCGGCCGAAGGGGGCGTTCTGTCCGCGGTCGCGGATCCAGTGGTCCACGGCCACCAAGGCGGCCATGGCTTCGACGATGGGCACGGCGCGAGGGAGGACGCACGGGTCGTGGCGGCCCTTCGCGCTGAGCTCGGTGGCGCGGCCGTCGGGACCGACGGTCTTCTGCGGCTTGAGCACGGTCGCGGTGGGCTTGAAGGCGATGCGGAAGACGACGTCTTCGCCGTTGGTGATGCCGCCCTGCGTGCCGCCGGAGCGGTTGGTCGCGGTGCGGATG
>CAIXQT010000138.1 GCA_903921665.1 uncultured Opitutia bacterium | reverse complement strand
GCGCAGCAACAGGCGGGCGTGCGGGGCGCCGAGGCAGAGGTGTTCGCCGAAGCCGAAGGAGAGGTGCGGGTTCGGTTTGCGGTCGATCTTGAACTCGTCGGCCTGCGGGAAGACGGTTTCGTCGCGATTGGCCGAAGCCCACCCGAGCGAGACACGGCCGCCGGCCGGCACGGTCTCGCCGTGGACGGAGGTCGCGACCGGGCAGACGCGTCCGATGTGCGTCAACGGCATGAAGTAGCGGAAGAACTCCTCGCTCGCGAGGGTGATGCGCTTGGGGTCTTCGCGGAGGTAAGCCAGCGCGTCGGGGTTCGCCGCCAGGTGTCCGAGGGCGCAAGCGACAGTATGGATGATGGTGTCGCGCCCGCCGGCGAAGGCGAGGTTGGCGAAGCCCATCATCTCTTCCCGGGTGAGCGGACGGCCTTGGAAACTCGCCTGGGTGAGCGCGCTGAAGAAACAGCGGCCGGGTTGCTTGCTCACCGCGTCGAACTTCGTCCGCAGGTAGTTCTCCAGCTCGACGCCTTTCTTGAGGCCGCCGCGGACGCGGAAGACGTGGATGCCCCAGCCGATCCAAAGGTCGGCTTCGGTTTCCGCGGTGTTGAGGAGGTAGGTGAGCGCGCGGGCCTGGAGGGGCAGGGCGAACCCGTGTACGATCTCCAGGCTGTCGCGGGCCATGGCGTCGCGAAGCAGGCCCTCGATGAGCGCTTCGACCTGCGCGATCATCGCGGGATCCTTCGGCCGGTTGAAGAACGGCTCGACGATGGCGCGGTATGCCGAGTGTTCGGGCGGATTCGTCTCGATCGGCAGCTGGCGCATCGAGCGGGCTTCTTCCTCGGAAGGGATCGGCACGCGGAAGGGCGCGTCGGAGCTATAGGTCTGCCAGTCTCTGGCCGCCTGGCGGACGTCGGCATGGCGGAGGATCATCGGTATCTCTTCGCCTTGGAATGCGTAGCGGGCGACGGGGGCTTCTTCCCGCTTCGCCTTGAAGGGGTCGGACGGCTTGTGGCCGAAGGGACATTTTCCGCCGAACATGGGCTTACTTCTGTCCGAGTTGTCGCTCGAGCCAAGGCGTAATCTTCTCCGCCCATCGGCTGGCATGTGCACGTAATCCTGGGCCGCTGAAATGAACGCCCTTGCCGCCGCGTTCTCGGATTTCGCCTTTCAGCGCGTCGCTGTCAGGGCCGGGCAGGGCTTGGCCGGATTTCCAGAGCGCCGCCTGCGCGGTGCGGATATCTTCCGAGGCTTCGTCGCCGGGCACATGGTAGCTGACCTGAGCGACGAACCAGGGAGCGTCCCAGCCGGCCTCGTGGCGGGAGTCGCGGATGATGCGCCCCAGGTATTCCTGATAAAGCGGCCCGGGCAGGGTGCGGGTGGGGTCCTTCTGGTTGGCATCGCTTTCGCCTTGGTGCCAGAGCACCGCGCGGAAGCCGTTTGGTCCGCAGGATTTCTCGCGGGAGACGAGCGTGCGGAAGGCGGCGCCGTTGGCTTCCCATGATCCGTCCGGTCGCTTGACGACGCGCGAAAGGATCGTCGGCGGGGAAGGGAAGACGACTCCGGCCGGCAGCCATTCACGGACGCTCGAGGCGCCGATGCCGATCGGCATGAAGCCGATAGGCACGCCGAACTTCGTCGCCAGCGCATCCCCGAGCGGGGGCATGAAACTACCGCCATTGCCGGAGGCGCCGCGTTGCGGGTCGTGGGCGACGTGCCAGCTTACGCCATCGAAGGACGCGACCAGACCTGTTTTCACGGTCTGCTTCTCCTCGCCGTGATTGGCCGAATTGGATTGGCCGGCCACGAGGAAGATCTCGCCGATCCCGACGTGCGCGACCGAAGTCTCGGCCAAGTTCTTTCCCTCCTTGGAGAGTCGGGCTTCCAGTCGGTACCAGCCGCCTGCGGGCGCGACCCATTCGGCTTTGAAGGTCTCCGTCAGCCCGACTTCACTGCGGCGCCATTCCCCTTTGCCCTG
>CAIXQT010000137.1 GCA_903921665.1 uncultured Opitutia bacterium | reverse complement strand
GGTTTCGGCTTCGCGGAGTTGGGGACGCGTTCGATCTCGACCCAGTCGACCCAGAGCGCCAGCTCGGGTCCGACGCCGTTGCGCTTCAAGGCCTCGCTGCGCTTGCGGCCGCCTTCGTCGTTATCATCCCAGCTGCCTTTCTCTCGGAGATAAACCAGTCGGTTGTCCCGGGCGGTGGCATTACCGCGGGTCATCGTGAGCGGGAATTCGACCACCTGGGGGTTCCCGATCGTGCCGGAGATCTCGCGGGTGGCCATGACCTTGGCGGTCCGGGCGTGGATGCCGAAGTCCAGGAAGCGGCGTTCCTTAGGGGCGTCCTTCACGGCAGCGGTACGGACGCGGACGACATACTCGCCGACCGGCCAATCATACGGGACCAGGATTTCGATGTAGTTCAGGTTGATCTCAGCCGGGTGACGGGTCTGGGTGCCGAGGTAGGCGCCACGGTCCACGTCCGGCATGCCGGCGTAATACTGGTGGTATTTGAGCCAACTGGCGCTGAGCGAATCGTTCGCGAGGTCGGCGTCGTTCTCGCCTTTCTTGTCGAAGCCGAAGTCGCGCGGATTGGGGGCGCCGGGGATGCGGGCCCATTCGCGGCGGAGTCGGCTGGCGTTGTTATTCGTCTCTTTCTTCAGCTGGGCGACGATGGTGGCGTTTTCAGGTTTGGCGATGGCGGCCTCGACGGCGGCTTTCCATTTTATCGCCCGTTGTTGGGCGTCGATCTGGTATTTGACGAAGTCGCGGACCTTCGGGGTCATCGTCTCTCCCTCGTAGCGCAGTTTCTTCTGCACGCCGGCGGAGAGTTGCCAGGCGAAACCTTCTTCCAGGGCCTCACGGCCCAGTTGTTGATACTGGTCGATCTGGTTCGCCGAAATGAAGAGGTTGGCACCGACGGTATCGAAGCCGTTCGAGCCGCCGTCGGGCGGGAGTTCGCTGACGTTGATTTCGACGCCGAGTAGTTCGCGGAGGCTGTTGCGGTATTCGCGTCGGTTGAGGCGGCGCATCGTGATGACGCCGTTCTGGTCGCCCAGTTTCTTGCGGGCGGCCACCATCATGTTTGAAAGATCGTCGAGCAGCTCCGTCTTCGCGGAGGCGGAGGGCTGCTTCTCCTGTTCGGGCGGCATCTCGCCCGAGTTGATCTGGTTGAGCACCTTCTGCCAGCGCTCGGCGGTCTCGACGGTGTCGACCAAGAGGGGAAGCTGGTCGATGCGGAAATGGCCTTTCTGCTTCTCCGGGCCGTGGCAAGAGACGCAGTTGTCCTTGAAGAGCTGCTGGTGCTTGGCATTCAGACGAACCTCCGGGGCATCTTCAGCCGCGAAGGCCAAGGAGACGAAAAGGACAGGGAGCAGGAGCTTCATGAAATGACGGGGTCCGGAAGGGGCTGGGGTATCGATATGAGTGCCGACACTCCAAGGGGTGACAAGCCCCGAGGGGGCTAAGTTCCCGACTTAAGGCCGCGGGGCCTGATATTAAAGACTTTCGCTTATCTGAGCACGCCGACCTGTGGCTTGCCCTCGGCGTCAAGCAGCTGAAATTCGTGCACGCCCTGGTTGGACTTATCGACGTAGGTCCAGACGACCTGTTTATCGCGGGTGATCTCGACGAGTTTAGGCTGCGGGGCGCGGGCGGCGTAGTTGCTGAAGACGATGTTGCCGTTGGGCAGCCAAGAAAGGGCGGTGGCACGGTTGACCGATACGCCCGGCAGGTCGCCGTCGCGGAGTTCCCAGACGATCTTACCGGCGGCGTCGACCTCGATGACGTGATTGCCGACGGTCAGGCTGATGAGCGTGTGGCCGGCGGCGTTACGCAGGCAGCAGAAGGAGCGGTTATCCAAGGTCGACTCCGGGCTCTTGCGTTCCCAGACGACTTTTCCGGCGCCGTCATATTCGCGGACGGTCTTATCCTGCGGCACGAGGTAATGCCCGTTAGGCAGCTTGCGGGCCATGCGGCTCTGCAGGTGGTGGTTGGAGACCTGGCAACCTAGCGGGATCTCGACCTTGATCGAGCCGTCGCGAGCGACCTCGAGCAGGCGCGGCTTATCGCCGGCTTCGGTCAGCATCACGTTGCCGTTATCCAGCAGGACGGCCGTGTTCACTTCCGACTGCGTACCCTTGTATTCCCAGACGACTTTCTGGTCGCGGGTCACTTCGACGACGGCACCGCCGGGATAGGCCTTCGTCTTCGAGAGCGTGAGCAGCAGGTTGCCGTTCGGTAGGATATAACCATCGCGCGTGACCGCGGGATATTTCCAAGTGACTTTGCCGGCGGCGTCGACGATCTGCGTCAGGCCTCCGAGCATCAGGAAGGAGCGTCCCGCCGGCTGGTCAGCGGCGGCGAGCGAGAGGCCTGTGAGGAGCAGGCAGAGGAGGGGACGGATCATTTGATTTCCTGGTAATCGGAGGTGAGCGTCAGCTGGTCGGCGTAGGCGTTGATATACCAGGCGGTCGTGCCGGGGGGCAACGGAGCGGAGGTCGTCGTGCCGCCGCCGCCGCTGGCGGCCATGGCGGGCGCCTCGATCCATTTCCGTGTGCCAGTGAAGCCCTTGTCGGTCGTCGACACGAGGACGGCGCGCGTGATGGGCTGGGTGGAATGGAAGACGGCGATGGCCGTGCCGGACTCGGTCTTGGCTGAAGGCGAGCTGCCCCACGGTTTGCCGGTCTCGACGACGCTCTTCGCGAAGGCATAGCTATCGGGCGGGTTCCAGCCGGCGGGGTGGCTGTGGCCCATCTTCGAGACGAGCGAGACCATGCGAGGCCCGGGTGCTTTGCGGTAGTTCTCGGCTTGGCAGCCCAGCGGGAAGTGGGCGTCCTGCGGCCAGGAGAGCCAGAGGACCGGCATCTTCAGGCGCTCGGCGTAGTTCATGCCGTCCCAGACCTGTTGGTAGCCTTCGTTGTCATGCAGGGCTTTGCCCCAGCCGTTCTCTGCGTCGAAGAGATGTCCGCAGCCATAGGTCGGGATGCCGAAGGCGAAACGTTCATCGAGCCCGACAACCGTGCTCGTGATCACGCCGCCCCACGAGATGCCCATCACGCCGATCTTCGAGGCATCGACTTCGGGGAGTGCGCGCAGGAGAGAATTCGCCAGCATCGTATCGGCGAGGGCGTGATACATCCACTGTTCCTTCAGCGGTAACTTCGTATCGGCGAAGGTGCCGTCACGGGCAGGTCCAGCAAAGGCATGGCGGGCCCAAGTACTGCGTCCCTTCACTTTGTTTTCGTTCACGTCGGTCTGGCCTTCGACGGCGATGCTGATGGCCGCAAAGCCTTGGTCGTTCCATTTCTTCACCCATTCCTTGAAGGCCGTGCCGCCGCCGCCATGGATGAGCACCACGCCGGGGACCTTGCCTCCGCGCTTGGCCGGTAATCCGATCCAGGCAAAGACGCGCGTCGGCTTTCCGTTCCAAGGCAGCGCATCGTAGAAGATTGCGCGGACTGTACCATCGGGCTTGAAGCCTTCGGCTTCATGGACCTTGGGCGCCTGGGCGCAGGTATCGATGAGACCAAGCACGACCTTACGGTCAGCGGGGGCCTCGGCGAAGGCTGCGGAGCAAAGTAGGAGCAGAGGGGCGAGCAGGCGCATGGGGGTAAGTGGTGTAAGAGAATGGGGTCAGACCCCATTAATAGGGTCTGACCCCATTATGCGGGCAAGGTCGGGTGGGTATTTACTTCTGGGTGAAGACGAACACGCCGTGCTTGTTGGCGATGACGATGTCGGGTTTGTCGTCCTTGTTCACCTTGCCGGTGAAGAACTGGGTGCCGACGCCGCTGTCGGAGTCGATGCGGCGGGGAACGAAGCTTGCGCCGCCCTTGCCGTCGCGGGCCAGCTCGAACCAATAGAGCACTGGGTCGGCGTTCGGTTCGTCGTCGCCCTTGATGCCGTGGGCCCAGCGGCGCTTGCCGCAGACGATGTCGGGCAGGCCGTCGCCGTTGATGTCTTCGAGTTGGACGGCGTGGATCTGGCTGAAGCCTTTGCCGTCGGCGTTGTCTGCCTTGGTCTTACCGAGGATGACGTGTTCGGCGAAAGAGCCGTCGGCGTTCTGTTCGAACCAAGAGAGGCCGTAGCTGTGGGCCTTGATGCTCGTGATGACGTCATTACGGCCGTCCTTGTTCACGTCGTAGACGTACATCTGGGCGCCACCTTGGCCGAAGTTGGCCTTGTGGAATTTCCAGGGACCAGGGGCGGCGAGGTCCTTGGGCTGTTCGTACCAGCCGTTGGCTTCGAGGATGTCCATGCGGCCGTCACCGTTGACGTCGCCGGCGCCGTAGCCGTGCGTGTACTTGAAGATCTTCTGGTCGTTCTCCTTGGACTTCTCGGTGATGGCGTGGAACTTCGCCTTTCCGAAGGGATTGGCCCAATCGATCTCGGCGTAGCCGAACTGGCCGCCATGACGGCCCTTGTTGTTCTTCGGGTCCTTCTTGAGGTCGCTCGTATGGACGAGAAGTTCGGGCTTTCCGTCACCGTTCATGTCGACGAGCTGGGGGGACTCGCCGTCGGCGACGTCGAAGATATTATGGACCGTCCAAGGGCCGGCCTTGCCCTTCGGGTTCTCGTAGACGAGGGCGGGATCGCCCGGGAAGCCGTAGACAAGGATGTCGGCCCAGCCGTCGCCGTTGAAGTCGTAGGCGTAGGAGATGAAGTAGTCGGAATAACCCGTGGCGCCATTGAAGGGCGTCTTGTTCGGGCCCTTGTCATGGGAGGGCTCGACGGCGTAGCTGATGCGCTGCTTGAAATCAGGGCCCTTCCAGACGTACCAGCCGGCGGCGACGTCGACATGGCCGTCATGGTCGAAGTCGGCGACCGCGCAGCCTTCGGCGACGAAGTCCTTGGTCAGGGTCTGTTTATCGAACGAGACGGGTCCGGCTACGGCACAGCCGCCGAGCAGAATGGAGAGGAGGGGGGCGAGGTATCGCATGGGGTATCATTAATACACCCCACGCCCCGAATGGTTGCGAGGAGTTTTTGGAAAAGCCCGATTTGCGGCCTTATGATTACTCCAGGCGGCCGAACATGATGCGTTCCTTGCGGCTCGGATCGGAGTCGCCCTGAGTCACGCAGAGCCAGATCGCCCCCTTGTCTTCGACGAAGGTGGGGTACTGGAAGGACTTGGTGGTCTCGAAGCGGTATTTGCGCTCCCAGTGCTTGCCGTCCCTGGAGACGTCGAGGTTGAAGACGCTCCGGCTGACCTTGTCGATCTGGGTGCGTTCCTGCCAGCCGAGGTAATAGACGCCGTTGAACTTATCGAAGGTCGGCTTGGAGCCGGCGCCTTTCTTGACGAAGTCCTTCTCGCCGCCAATGGTCCAGGTCTTGCCGTCTTTGCTCTCGGTGAACCAGTAGTTATGGTCGCCGTTCTCTTTCCGGCAGATCGCCAGCCAGGTTCCGTCAGGCAGGCGATGGACGGCTGGTTCGGTGAGGGCGGGTTCGCCCGGACCGTTGAAGTGTCCGACGATCGTCAGCGTGTCGGCGGCGGCGTTCAGCGTACAGAGGGCCTGCTGGGCGCCGAGGTAGTTATTGATGGCGATGTAAGTCCGGCCGTCGAACTCCTTGAAGTTGTCGAAGAGGTACAGGCCGGCGTCGACGGGCTTGCGCTTGAAGCCCTGCTTGGCGGCGTCGGCGTGCAGGTGTTTCGGTTGCAGGTCGAACGTGCCGTCGCTCGTCGTGAGCTTCATGCGATGGATCGCCGCTTCGAAGGTCAGCGTCGCCAGGTCGAAGTCGCGGTAATAGGTCTGCGACTGGCGCTTGCCGGGCTGCTCGCTCGCGAACCAGCAGCGGAGGGTCTGCGGGCCGACCTGCTTGATGCGCGGCACGAAGCAGGCGCCGACGGGGAGGGTCTCATTGGCGAAGGCCTGTTCGGAGCGCGCGATCGTCATTACGTCGAGCAGACGCTCGTTGCGCAGGTCGACGATCGAGAGGGTCGCATAGACGAAAGGCCACTGGGCGGCTTCGCCGGCTTGGCGGTCGTTGACCTCGGTCACGACATAAGCGCGGTCGCCGACGATGGCGAAGTGGGCGTCATGGGCGCCTTTGACGTCGGGTCCGGTGACCCTGAACAGTCCGGCCATGACCTTATCACCCGCGGCCTTGGCATCCCAGCCTGCGGGGAGCGGAGCGGCGGCCGACTTAGTCTCTTCCTTGGGCGTGGAGCAGCCTGCGAGCAGGGCGGCGAGGCAGAGGAGCAGGCGGGTCTTCATTTGGTCGGGTTAGTCTTTGGTTTGGACTGAGGCAAGGGCGGGAGGACGGGGAGGTCGAGGACCTGATGCTGGGCCAGGAGCCGTTCGCGGAGCTTGGGGTAATCTAAGGCCTGTACGCTCACGCCATCCTTGGCGGCAAGGGCGGCGGCGATGCCGGCGCTCTGGCCGATGGTCATCCAGGTCGGTTCGACGCGGACGGAGGAGTAGGCGACGTGCGTGGCTGAGAGCGCGACCGGTACGAAAAGGTTTGTGCACTCGGACGCCGAAGGCGTGATGGCGCGATAGGGAATATGGTAGGCGGGGCCGTGGCGACGTCCCGGCACATGTACCGGCATGATCGTGCCTTCGTTGATGACGCCGTCGGGCAGGGCGATGCGGCGGCAGTCGTGCGAATCGATCGGGAACGATGACACCGCGATCGGATCATCCTTCTTCGGGTCGGAGAGCACGTCTTTCTGCGTCAGCATGTATCGGCCGTCCATGCGTCGTCCTTCGCGGACGTAGAGCTGCGGCGACCAGTGTTCGGTCTCGACGAATTCGTCGCGACAAAGTCCGAGCTCGGCCATCGTCGTCCGGATCTTCGCGGGTACGGCATCGTCGGTCGTCAGGAATTGATAGAACTCTAGGGTGTACTGCTTGTGCTTTTCCCAGAGCTTGGCTCGGCCGGCGGGGTCGGAGGCACACCAGCCGTTCGCTTCACCGACGAGGCCCATCGAGAACATCTTGCCGATGCCGTTGTTGGCATCGAATTTACCGCCTGGGAGCGGGTAAAGGTCCCACGGCAGCGGGGCGTCGGGGTATTTCTGGAAATAGCGGCGTACCAGTTCGAAGCGGGCGGGGTCGTAGGCCTTCGGCGCTGGGAAGGGGACGCGGTTGGCGGGATTCTTCGTCAGGCAGAGGCGGAAGCTGTAGGCCATCACGGTTTCCTCGCCGGCCTGGTCATCGCCGGGGCGAAGGGAAGTGATGAGCGGCAGCGGCAGGCCGTTGGCGTCGAAACCATTGATGGCCAGCTTCTGTTTCGGATACTGGCGTCCGGCGAGTGATTCGCCGTATTCGTCGCGGCTCTCGCGGCCGATGTGCCAGACCACGCCGGCGCGGGCCATCAGGTCGCCTTCGTAGGTTGCGTCGATGAAGACCTTGGCGGTGTGCAGGCCTGCGGAGGTCCGGAGTCCGACGATCCGGGCGCCATTCTTCTCGACGCCTTCCAGCGGCTGTTTGGTCAGGATCTTCACGCCGGCTTCCTTGAGCATCGCATCAGTGACCCGGGCGGCGACGTGCGGTTCGTAGGTCCACACGGCGTTGTCCTTCACTGCGACGTCGTAAGGCAGCTTCACGCCGCGGGCGGCGTAATCGGCGCCGATCCGCTGATGCCATTCCTCGAAGAGGCCGAGAAGCGTGGAGCGGACGGTCTGGTTCGAATCGCTGAAGCTCAGGCCGCCCGTGTTGACGCCGCCGACATGGGCGGACGGTTCGAGGAGCAGGACCTTCGCGCCTTCGCGCGCGGCGGCGATCGCGGCGCAGAACCCTCCGGGCGTGGCGCCGTAGACGATGACGTCGTCTTCCGCGGCCCGGGCGGGGCGGGCGAGCAGCAGGAGCCCGAGGGCGAGGAGGAGGCGCATTGGCGGGGAAGAGGGCAACTTAGCCCTCGGCCCCGCTTTGCCAACTCATTCTGCCTTGAGCGGCCGGTTTACTTGGCTGGAAGCGGCGGGAGTTTCGCGCTGTAGTGCACGGCGCGGTGGCGGGCGTCGTCGTAGGCGAAGTGCAGCCACTGTTTATCCGCGCTGACGAACCCATCCGGATAGTTGAGATCGCCCTTCATGGTCTTCCCTGGATATTTTGGGTCGGGGCCGGCTTCGGCGACGAGCACGCGCTGGTAGGGCCAGGTCTTCATGCCGTCGAAGCTGATCCAGAGCGATAGCGGCGCGCGGCGCTTGGAGTTTGAATTATGGAGCAGGGCGACCGTATCGCCGCCGAGCGCGTAGAGCGTGGCCTTACTTCCAGGGTTAGGAATATCGGTGATCGAGGCGAACTCAGGCCAGGTGCGTCCGCCGTCCTTGGAGACGGCCTGATATAGGACGCCGCCGAGTCGATCGCCGCGGATGATCATGACGATGCTGCCATCGGTGCGCTCAAAGAGGTCATTCTCGGCCCAGCCGTGGTACCCGTCATGCGGGGTTAGGCGGACGTTGCCGTGTTCGGCCCACGTCTTGCCGCCATCTGAGCTCATGATCACGCCGTTGCGTGGGTTGCTGACATTGCGGAAAATCTCCCCGTGCCACGGCGACTTTTCCTCAGGGTCGGGTGGAGTGTCACTTGGTGCGCCGAGGTAGTGCTGGAAGGGAACCAGGATCCGGCCGTCGCGCGTGACGATGTGTTTGCGCATGAAGGTGAAGCGCCCGAGGCGTCCGGGGACGGGGACGGGCTTGGACCAGGTAAGGCCGCCATCAGGGCTGTCGGTCATCCACGAGCGCCAGTTATTGCCCCAGGTGCGTGCATGCGTGCTGAAGAAAAGCGTGCTACGGTCGGGGAATATCGCCAGCTCGGTGGCGCCTTGGCCGATGGTGTCGCCCGAGCGGGGGAAGCCGACGTCGACCGCCGCCAACGGCGACCAGGTGCGGCCCTTGTCGAGGCTGCGGGTCACGCCGATGTAGTTGTCGGGTGACGGCTCAAAGTCGCCTCCCGCGAGCATGAAGAGAGCCCATGACCCATCGGGCATGGAGCGTAGGGTGGTATCGCAGACCATCCGGTTGGGCGTTTGCCCTTCATAGGGGATGCTATGATAGTCCTGCTTGGCGTCTTCGGCGGCTTGGGTCGCCCACTTCTTCGTGGGGCGGACCGAGGAGCCGCCGAGTTCGGGGTGCGGGGTGTTGAGCGCCTTGTTGACGATGCTCCGTGGAGTGCCGGAGGTGATGAGTTGTCGCTGCCATTCCACCCCATCCGGAGCAAGGGTCCGGCCCCGCTCGACATCCGCCTCGGTGAACTTCGTGAGCAGGATTTCGGCATCGGTGTGGCGGTTCCAATCGTAGAGAATGTGGATCGTGCCATCAGGTGCCTGGAACCCGTCTGGGTAGGAGACCGAGGCGCGGTCATCAAGCAGCAGGCCGGGTCCCCAGGTCTTGCCATCGTCCTTGGAGAGGAAGGCGCTGAGGCTGGAGCGACGTGGAAGCTGGACGTCGATGGGCCCGTTCTTGACCAGCAGAAGGTTGCCGGAGGCGAGCCGACGGATGAAGAAACGTGCCTTGGGGTTGCGGATCGGTGAATCCGTCGGCGTGGTCCAGGTACGGCCACCGTCGATCGAGGTGGATTCACTGATGCCTTTGCCGGCGCGTGCCAGCATCCAGAGCGAACCATCTTTGCGTTCGACGATCATGTGTTCGTCGAAATCCGTGCCCGGGAAGGTCACGCCGCCGCGGCGGGTCCACGTCTTTCCTTGGTCGGAGGAGGCGTAGACGTTGGCCATGCGGATCGCGTCGAGGTCGCGGTGGTGGTTGCGGAAGGTCTCCACGTCGGCGAAATCCTTATTCCAAGGTCCGATGCGGTCGCGGGTCCAGAGGGAGACCGGCAGGAGCCAATCGCCGTTGGCGAGCACGGTGGGTTTGTTGAGCGTGCAGCCGTCGGCGATGCGCACCGGCGCGGACCACGTCGGGTTGGCGTCATCCGGATTATCGCAACGGGTAACCCAGTCCCCGCCACGGCCGTCGAAGTACCCCAGGCTCTGATCGAAGAAGCACCAGAGGCGGCCTTGGGGGTCGGTCCAGAGGTTGCCGACGAGCGTGCGGCGGTTTGGTTTGCCCGGGAGGTCGGTCGGGTCGATGACCAGGCGCGGCTTCGACCAGCTCTTCCCGCCGTTGTCGGAGGAGGCGAGCATCAGGAAGCCATTGGCGCTGTCGCCATTGCCGATCCAGGCGGCCCAGAGACGTCCCTTGGGCGTGCGGTCGAGGCCGATGATCATGTTGCCCGGACGGTTGGCGTCGGCGTATTCCGGGCCGGGGTTGGTGTTCAGGGTCGGCGCTTCAAGGGCGAGGTCGAGCGTGGCCTGGTCGAGACCGGGGCAAGGTGTGAGCGACGCCGCTAAGGCGAGCAGCGTGGAGAGGAGGAGTCGGGTCATTTTACTTGGTAGATTTTTACGTCATCGATCCAGACGGTCGAATTGGCCAGGAAGCTGAACCAACGCTTCATCGCGTGGGCGTAGCCGGCGGAGCGGTGGGCGGCGAGCGGCTTGCCGTCGAGGGTGAAGCGCATCTCGTCACCTTCGGTGACCAGCGTGAGCACGTGCCATTCCGTGTCGGCCTTGAAGGGGGTGACCAGCGTCTTGGTCTTGAGCATCGCCTCGAGT
>CAIXQT010000136.1 GCA_903921665.1 uncultured Opitutia bacterium | reverse complement strand
TGGAGATCATCAAGGCGGTCAGGCGCTGGCCCAAGGGGTTGTCGTGGGCGCCGGCGTGCCAGATGGAAACCTTGTCGGCCAGCCAGGTTTCCTGGGGGCCGACGGTGATGGCCATCTTCGGGACCATGGTGATGTTGCCGCCACCGGAGGTGCGGGCGTTCTGGCTGAGGGTGACGGGGTGCAGTTCGACGATGCGGGTGCCGAGCTTGCGGTATTCGGCGGGCGAGGGCGGGGCGTCCTTGTATTTGCCGATGCGCTTCAACGGATCGTTGAAGGCCCAGTGCTTGATGTCGCCTTGGCCGCCTTGCATGACCGCGCAGCGCACGCCGGCGTGCCACGTCTGCACGAAGTCGGCGATCTTGGCCTTAGGGAAGTGCAGATTGGCTTCGGGCATCGCCAGTTCCTTCTGGATGCGATCGAAGCAGAGTTCGCGGTCGGCGCGTTCGAAGGAGAGCGCATGGGTCACCGGCACTTCCTTCTTCGTCTTGTCGTCGTACCACTCATCCATGCCCCAGAAGTGGGCGTGCTTCAGGTTGAGGCCGAGTTCGTTGACCAGGCGAGCGACGAGCGGGAGTTGTTCGGTCGGGCCGATCGGGCCGCAGATGCCGACAGGGTTATCGGCCGTGGCCTGCTTCCACGCCGCGATGTATTCCAAGGCCTCAGCCAAGTAGAAGTCTTCGAGGGTGTCATACATCACCACCTTGAAACCCGGACGCGACAGCTGGCGCAGGTCCCGTTCGGTCAGCTTCGCCGCATCGTTGATGAGCGACGAGTCGAGCGTCGTGTAATCCCACCAGTCGGGGGCGATGTGGCTGAGCTTGCGGGGCATTGGAAGTGAAGATGGCAGAGGACGGATGACGGATGACAGATGGAGGATGCTGTTACAGGGCCAGGGCTAGGGCTGGGGCTAGTTTAGGCTTTCGTGTCTTCGGCGGGCTTTTCGCGGAAGAGGGCGAGGAAGATCGGGATGAGTACGGCGCTCATGATGGCCGGCACGAGCCAGATGGACTTCCAGTCGTGGACATTGTTCGCCGTGTAGTGCTGGGCGACGACGCCGGAGAGCCAGGAGCCGACGAACATGCCCGCGCCGAGGGTGAAGACGGCGTGGAGGCCCTGAGCCGAGGCGCGGAGGCTGTCGCCGGCGGCCTTGTCGACATACATGCGGCCCATCACGAAGATGAAGTCGTAGCACATGCCGTGCAGGAGGATGCCGCCGAGGACCATCCAAGTAGCCGTGGGCTGTTCGTGGAAGAACGCGAAGAGGGCGAAGCGGACGGCCCAGGCGGCCATGCCGAGAATCATGATGCGCTTGGCGCCGAGGACCGGCAGGAGCATCGGCAGGAGCAAGAGGAAGCCGACTTCGGAGACCTGGCCAAGGGTCATCTTCGAGGCGTAGTCGGCGACATTCATCTCGCTGAGGAAGGCGCCGGTCCAGGTGAAGTAGAAGCTCAGCGGAATGCAGATCAGGAAAGAGCAGAACATGAACACCGCGAAGGAGCGGTCTTTAAAGAGCCTCAAGGCGTCGAGGCCGAGGAGCTTGCTGGCCGAGACCGGACCGGCATCGCCCTTGGGCGGGGTGTTCGGGAGGGTGAAGGAGTAGAGCGCGATGGCGACGGCGACACCGCAGGCGAGCGTGAACATGCCATTGTTATCGGCGAGACTGGCGGTAGCTTGCGGCACTTCCTTGATGGCGACGTAGTTAAATACGCTGGTTATGCTGTTGATGCCATTGGCGATTGGGCCGGCGATCTTACCCCAGTAGTTGATCACATTCGCGGCGGCGATCCAACCGGCGGAGGCGGCGGCCATGACGATCGGGAACCACTTGGCGGGGTTGGGCGCGTGGGTCAGGGTGATGGTGTTGATGAGTCCGTGGCCGGCCATGTAGGTCAGCGTGTAGACGATCAGCGACGGGTAGAAGATGCTGAAGCTGGTCTGCTGGGAGATCCACCAGAGCAAGCCCGCGCCGAGGAGGTGCAGGACGCCGAGCAGGCGTTGGGCCGGGACGTAGCGATCAGCGATGACGCCGATGAGGAAGGGCGAGACGAGCGCGCCGATGGCGGTGGTGCCATAGGCGAGGCCGATCTGGGTGCCGGTGAAGTTCAGCTTCCCGAGGTACACGGCCATGGTGTTATACCAGCAGCTCCACACGAAGTAGTGGAGGAAGACCATCGTGGCTAAACGGATGTATAGGGTGGGGGTCATGGGGTTGTATAAGGGGTAGGGGTGGGGGTAGGGGTAGGAAAGGAAAAGTTCTTTGTTCTTGGTTCTTTGTGGGTGAAGGGGGAAGCGGGATTAGGCGTGGCGGCGGATGGCTTCGCGGTAGGCGAGGGGCGGGAGCTCCTGGTGGCGCTGGAACTGGCGGTGGAAATAGGCCGCGGTAGGGTAGCCGCACTGGTGCGCGACCTGTTTCACCGACTCGTCGGTCTCGGCGAGCAAGCGGGCGGCGCGGGCGATGCGCAGTTCGTTGAGGTACTGGGGCACGGACCGGCCGGTGCACTTCTTGAACAGGCGGCTGAAGGCGCTCTCGCTGAGGCCGGCCAAGACCGCGAGCTCAGGTACGTAAAGTGGCTTACCCAAGTTGGCTTTGATGTGGGCGACGACGTTGCCGATGCGATCCGAGGTATTGGCGTCGGTGGTCGCATGGAAACCGGGCGAGGCGATCTCCTTGAGTTCGTCGGAGCTCGCGGCGAGCTCGAGGAATTCGATCAGGAGCGCGAGGCGCCGTAGCCCATGGGCCTTGGGCATCTTGTTCAGAATGGCGGCAGCCTGCTTCCGGGTCGACCCGCGGAATTCGAGGCCGAGGCGCGCGCGTTCGAGCAGACGGCGGATGGCCGAGACGGAGGAGTGTTGCGTCCATTCTTCGCCAAAGAGGTTCGGACGAAACTGGACGAGGATCCATTCGACGCCGGCCTGGCGGCCTTTGCGGTCGTTACGGAAGTCGTGCGGAAGGTCGGAACCAAGGAGCAGGATCTCGCCGACCTTGAGCGGCGCCATCTTGTCGCCGATCCAGCGTTCCGTGCCGCCGCGGAGCAGGAAGAAGATCTCGTGCTCGGGGTGGTGATGCCAGACGCAGCCGAAATCGCGTTGGCTCAGGTGTTCGCAGGCGACGAGTTCGTTCGCCGAGGCGGGAGATTGCTGTTCCTTGATGAGGCGCACGCTTATTTCTTCTTCGTCGCAGCTTTCTTGGGCGCGGGCTGGCGTCCGAAGAACCACTTGGCCTCGCCGTTCCAAGCGTGGTCGGTCTCGAGGGTGTTGAGCTTCAGCTGGAAGCCGTGGGCGTTGAAGCGGGCGGAGGTCCAGCCGGTGGCGTTGGTGTTCTTGTTGAACACGTAGGCGCAGGCGATGGTGCTGATGATATGGATGTCGTTCTCCTTGGCCTGCGTCCATTCGTGGGTGTGGCCGTGGATATAGGCCTTCACCTGCGGGCGCTTGGCGATCTCCGGCCAGAAGTCCGCGGTGTCGGCGAGGCCGCCTTTGTAGTGGCTCGTGTCGCCGCCGACCTGCGGGTTGTGGTGGCCGACGAGGATGACCTGCTTGGTAGGGACTTCGTCGATCTTAGCGAGGACCCAGGCGATCTGCTCTGCGCCGAGCTTGCCGGCCGGGCCGGGGCTCTGGTCGAGGGTGTCGAGCAGGATGAGGCGCGTCGTCGGCAGGTCGATGAGGCCGTTATGGCGAGGATCCTTGAGGTCGGAGGCGCTCTTCATCTCGGGGAAGGCCTGGTTGAAGATCGCGCGGACATCATGGTTGCCGAGCGTAAGGTGGACCGGGATGCCGGCGTCACGCAGCGGGGCGATGAGTTCGCGGACCACGGCGTAGTCGGCGGCGGTGCCGATGGACAGGGCGAGGTCGCCGTTGATGATGACGGCGGCGGGCTTCTTCGCGAGGGCGAGGATCTGCTTCACCGCCGTGCGCAGGTGGTCGTCATCGTCCTTGGCGTTCGCAGGAATCTTTTCCTCGGGGATGCCAGTCAGGTGGATGTCGTTGATGATGACGATCTCGTCACCGCCCGAGGTGTCGAGCGCGGCCCATCCGCGGAGCGGGAAGGCGAGGGTGGCGAGGCCGGCCAGCTGGAAGAAGCGACGGCGGGAGAGCGAGGAGGTCATGGGAAAGGTTTCTCGAGGGCGGCTTCGTAGGCGGCGTCGATCATGCAATCGGAGCCGAGGGCCGATCGAAGCGGGTCGATTTCGGCCGCGCTGTAGCCGAGATGCAGGTGGCGGCACCAGCCTTGGGCCAGTTGGTATTTGCCGGAGAGCGCACCGACGGCGGCCGACATCTTGTCGAGAGTGAGCAGGTAGGAGTCCATGCCTTGGCTCTTATCCAACCAATCCTTCTGCGAGGCGTGGGCTGCGAGGGCCTTGCGGGCTTGGTCCTGGACCGGGGCGACGTCCACGTAGAGGCCGGCGCGGACCTTCTGACGGAGCGGCGTGCGCAGGCCGTGGGGCATCGCGTGGTAGATCGTCACATCATGTGCGTAGGGCGTAGCGGGCGGGACGGTATCGTAGTTGGGCATCCCGTGGGTGAAGGCGGCCGAGGTCGCCAGTCGGGCGCAGGCCATGTGGTCCTCCATGTAGTCGGATAGGGCGTGCGTGAGCACGATGTCGGCACGGCTCTGTCGGATGACCGAGGCGACCTTGCGCATGACCTCGATGTCGAAGGTGAGCGTCATGTCGTTGATGACAGGCGGGTAGAATTTCGCGCCGAGGACGCGGGCGGCTTCCTGGGCTTCGGCGAGGCGGACGGTCGCGGTCGTGGGTCCGTCCATCTGGACCGAGCCGCCGTTGCCGGCGCAGAGATCGAAGTAATGAAGTTCCCAGCCGCGCTTGGCGAGCTGGAGCATCGTCCCGGCGGCGAAGTATTCGACGTCGTCGGGGTGCGCGAAGATGGCGAGGCAGGAAGGCATCGGTTCAGGCGACCTTGACCGGCTGGCCGCCGTTGGCCGCGCTCTGGTCGGCGGCGAAGATCACCTTGAACGAACGGAGGGCGTCGCGGAAGCTCGTGAGCGGCATGTCCTGGCCTTTGTCGAGCGCGTCGAAGAAGGCCTGGAACTGAGACTGGTAGGGGTGGTCGCTGACGTCGCCCGAATCCAGCATCTTCATCGAGAGGCCGCTCCACTGGGCCTTGTTGGTCTTCAGCTTGGCCGAGTGGAACTTGTTGTCGAGGACGCTGCCGTGGCTGCCCACTAGGTGAGTGTGGAAGTAATAGGGCTGGAGGCAGTCGACGATCGCGGCGCACTTGCCGACGGCGCCGTTCTTGAACTTGAGGATCGTGACGGCGGAGGTGTCGTATTCGTAGGGCGTGAAGTATTCGCTCTTCGACTTCGTGCTGAAGCTCGTGACGGAGTCGACCTCACCCGGCATGCACATCAGGAGCGCGTCGAGGGCGTGGCAGCCGGCGGTGAGGAGGGCGCTGCCGCCGTCCTTCTTGCCGATATTCCAGCGGTACTGGCCATACCACGGGCCGATACCGTGGTAGTAGTCGACTTCGCCGTAATGGATGTCGCCGATGAGGCCTTGGTCGATGACGGCCTTGGTGGCTTCCATTTGGCTGGAGAAGCGGCACTCGAAGCAGACGCAGCCCTTCACGCCGTTCTTTTCGGCGGATTCGAAGATCTGGACGACCTCGGCCATCGAGTTCGCCATGGGCTTCTCGAGGATGATGTGCTTCTTCGCTTTCGCGGCGGCGACGGCCTGGGCGCAGTGCTGGCTCGGGTAGCTGGTGATGTCGACCACGTGGATGTCCGGATCGGCGAGGAGGGCTTCGACGGTGTCGTAGGCCTTGATCTTGCCACCGTGCTTGGCGCTGAGCGTGGCGGAGTCGAGCGGACGGGAGGAGTAGATCGCCGTGACCTGCGCCTGGCTGGTCGCGTTGATGGCGTCGATGTGGGCCGTGGCGGCCCAGCCGTAGCCGATGATGCCGACGTTGTATTTCTTGGTGCTCATGGGGTCACGTCTTGGGGGTGAGCCAAAGGATGCTCGCGCGCCGAAAAGAAGGAAACCCAATCGGGTGTCTTTTTACGCTCGAATGGTGTCTTTTAACGCGAGGACTAAACAAGCAGCAAGGGGAGACCGGAAACCGGATAGGATGCTGTGGGCATAATGTAACCTCAGCCAATCATCCGGTTTCCGGTTTCCCTTTGAGTATGGTATCGGGCCGCCGTCAAAACTCTCCGAAGCCAAACTGCTCGGCCAAGGCCAGGCAGTCCTTCACCGGGCGCAGGCCTTTGGAAGGCGTGGGGTCGGCGAGGCAGGCGGCGGCGCAGCAGACGGCGAGTTTGAGGCGCTCCTGGATCTCGAGGCCTTCGTGCAGTCCGTAAAGCATGCCGGCGGCGAACGCATCGCCCGCGCCGGTCGCGCCCTTGCTGTAGCCGGCGGGAAGCTTGAGGGAGGCCTGCTTGAGGCGGAGGCCTTCGGCGGTCGCGCAGACGGAACCGAACTCGGTGTGGATGGTGGCGGTCTTCTTGACGCCGAGGGAGAGAAGTTGCTCGGCGGTGCGGATCAGCCAGCCGGAGTTCTTGGGGTCGATGACTTCGCCGACGACGAGCCCGGCTTCGATCTCGTTGATGACGAGGTGGTCGGTGAGGGGCAGGGCGCTCAGGGCGATCTCGCGGAACTGCGGGTGCGAAGCGCTGACCATGTCGACCGAGGTCTCGAGGCCAGCCGAGCGGGCGTTGAAGAGCAGCTTGGCCGCGATGGTCTGGCCGCCTTCGAAGGTGTCCATGCGATCCAGCAGCATCAGGTAGCCGAGGTGCAGGATGCGGGCGTTGGTCTTGCTGAAGGAGCAATGCTTGAGGTCGAAGTGGGCGTTGGCGCCGCGGCAATGGAAGAAGGTGCGACGTCCGGTGGACTGCACGGTCATCGCGTCGGTGTAGGACGTCGGGTGCTCCTTGCTGAGGTGCAGCATGGCGACGTCGATGCGGTGGTTCTGGCAGTCGCGCTTGATCCACTGGCCGTTGGTGTCGTCGCCGACGAGCCCGCAGG
>CAIXQT010000135.1 GCA_903921665.1 uncultured Opitutia bacterium | reverse complement strand
GACGCCGCCGATCGCGATCGCGCCGCCGACCCAGAGACGCCACGAGGGTCGCTGGCCTTCCACGGCCCACTGCATCACGAGGCCGAAGAGAGGGGTGAGCGCGACCACGCTGAGCACGAGGGCGGCCGGATGCTGCGTGAGCGCCCACTGATAGCAGGCCACGCCGAGGGCCGGTCCGGAGATGCCGTTCATGAGCATCCACCAGGGCGCGCTCGCGAAAGCATAGGGTCGGCGCACCTTCGCGAGCAGGCCGTCTTTACGGGAGGTCCAGAGCACGAACAGGATCACGAGCGGGACGCCGCCCAGCAGGCGTACGAAGGCCTGGGCGAAGCCGTCAGGAATCGTTTCACCGGCTTGTCGGCAGGCTTCGGCCGCCATCGGCGTGCTGACCGCGCCGCAGGCTTGGCCGAGGGCCGAGAGCACGCCGAGCCAGACGCCGGTCCGTCGGTCGGCGGGATCGCCTTCCGCCGGCGCGCCGAGCGCGACGCCGACGCCAAGCAAGATGACGAACGCGGCCGCCATCTGCGCACCATTGGGCGCATGCCCCAAGGCTTCGTATTCCAAAATGAGCGCGAAGGGCGCGGCGAGGCACTGGGTGAGCAGCATCGTCAGTCCGACACCGATGCGCGGCAGGGCGCGGAAGAGGGCGATGTCGCCGATGCCGAGCCCGAGCACGCCGCCCAGGATCAGCCAGCCCCACCCCGCGCAGAACGGATGCCTTCCGCTGAACGCGACGATCAGTCCGACGATGAGGATCCCGACCAGCAGGCGGCCGAGGTTCGCGAGGTCCGGTCCGTGGTGCGCGGAGCTGCGGCGGGCGCAGGTCACGGACCAGGCGTAGAAGAAGGCGGCTCCGAGGGCGTAGTCCATCAGTCGAATTTCTCCAGTACGGCCACGCCGACGGCGTCGGCCCGCATGCGTCCTTCGCCGGTCAGGCGGAAGTGCGCGCCGGCGAGCTCCATGAGGCCTTCCTCGACGAGGTCGGCGAAGAGGTCACGGACGCCTTGCGGCAAAGGCGTGCCGAAACGCGCGGCGAGGGCGAAAGGGTCGACGCCGGCGTTCAGCCGCAGGCCGAAGACGAGCGCGTCGCAAAGCAGGTCGGCCGGGCTGAGGTCCTTGACCTGCTCGAGCACGGGCTGGCTCGCCTCGACACCCTTGATCCACTGGTCGAGGTTCGAGGGATTGGTCCAGCGTCGGGCGCCCCATTGCGAAGAAGCGGACGGACCGTAGCCGATCCAAGCGCCCATTTCCCAAGTGATCAGGTTATGCCGGCAGGCGTGGCCGGCGCGGGCGAAGTTGGACGTCTCGTACTGCGCGTAGTCATTCGCCTCGAGCGTTTCCCAGGTACGGCGATACAGGAATGCTTCGAGTTCGCGGTCGATCTTCACCTTGCCCTGCGAGAGCTTCACGAACATCGCGGTGTCTTCTTCGAAGGTCAGGCAGTAGGTGGAGAGATGGTCCGGCTTGAGCGACATCGCGCGTGCGAGGTCGTCGGTCCAGCGCTTCTCGTCCTGGCCGGGGATGGCGAAGATCAGGTCGAGGTTGCGCGAGGCGAAGCCCGCGGCCTCGATGAGTTCCCAGGCCTCCATGATCTGCTTGGGGGAATGACGTCGGCCGAGCGCATCCAGCGTGGCGTCGTCGAAGCTCTGCACGCCCATCGAGACGCGCGTGACGCCGATCTGCTTGAGGGCGGCGAGCTTATCGGCACGCACCGACGAAGGCGCGAGCTCGACGGTCCATTCGCCGGGCCGGCCGGCGGCCTTGGTCATCGCATGGCCGAGGCGCAAAAGGTCTTCCGCCGGCAACAGGCCGGGAGTCCCGCCGCCCCAGAAGGCGGTCTCGACGCGACCGGGCGGATGAAGCTCCATCTCCCGTTCGATCGCGGAGAGGTAACGGTCGATCTCCCCGCGCTTGGGCTGTTCCTGGTAGAACGAGCAGAAGTCGCAGGACGACGCGCAGAACGGGACGTGCAGGTAGAGGGCCGTCGCGGACTGGACGGGCGCGGACATCACTCGAGGCCGAGCTGCTTGCGGCCGGCGTCGGAGATCATGCGCGGATTCCAGACCGGGTCCCAGACGATCTCGACTTCGGCGGACTCGACGCCCGGCAGGGCTTCGAGCTTGGACTTGGCGTCGGCGGCGATGACGGGGCCCATGCCGCAGCCTTGTGCGGTGAGGGTCATCTTGGCGGCGACCTTCTGGCCGCCGCGGTCGCCAGGCGAGAGTTCAAGGTGATAGATCAATCCGAGGTCGACGATATTGACCGGGATCTCCGGATCGAAGCAGCCTTTGAGCGATTCCCAGAGCGCTTCCTGATTCACGGGACCAGCGACGACCGTTTCCTCCTTCTTGCCATACTGGCTGGCGGCATCGGCGCCGAGGGCCTCGATGTCGGCGGGCGCGATCCGGAAAAGGCCCATCGGGGTCCGGACGGTGACCGAGCCGCCGAGGGCTTGGGTGACCGTGACTTCCGTGCCCGCCTCCAGCACCACGATATCCCCGGCGGGAATCAGGGTCGCGGCGCAGTCGCGGAGGAGTTTGTGGGTAGAGGACATGCGATGAAAACAGGCGGTTAGGCCTTGGGACGCAAGCGTGGCGTGCGTCCCGATGTGCTTTTGAGGGTGGTCGGGTTGCATGCCGCGATGACGAGCAGGGTTGAAGGGCGTCCGAGGTCCGCTAAGTTCGACGTCACCCCTTCCTCCATGCGTTACCTCCTGACCCTTTTCTTGGCGCTCACCCTGCAGGCCGCTCCCGTCTCGATCTTCGATGGCAAGAGCTTGGCTGGCTGGGAGGGCGACGCCGCTTGGTGGCGCGTCGAGGACGGCGAGATCCGCGGCGGCTCCGCCACGGTCAAGGTGCCGAAGAACTTCTTCCTCGCGACCGACAAGTCCTACCAGAATTTCGACCTCCGCATCAAGCTGCGCCTGACCGGCACCGGTTTCGTCAACAGCGGCGTGCAGATGCGCAGCATCCGTGTCCCGAACAGCTCCGAGATGAGCGGCTATCAGGTGGATTACGGCAAGGGCTGGTATGGCAAGATCTACGACGAGAGCCGCCGCAACAAAGTCATCGCCGAATCGAAAGACGCCGCCGGCGTGCTCGCCGCCGTGAAGGAAGGCGAGTGGAACGAATACCGCATCCTCGCCGAAGGCCCCCGCATCCGTAGCTGGATCAACGGCGTGCCGGCGCTCGATTACGTCGAGACCGAGCCGAACATCGCCGCCGACGGCAAGATCGCCATCCAGATCCACTCCGGCGGCATGGCCGTGATCCAGGCGAAGGACATCACGATCGAGGAACTGCCCGCCACGCCTGGCGCGCTGACCTGGGATAAGGTGAAGCCTGTGGAAAAGAAGGTCGCGGCCGCTCCGGCGAAACGCGACACGAGCTACAACAATGTGCAGGGCGTCCGCCGTTCGGCCGAGGAGCAGCAGAAGCTCTTCAAGCTGCCGGAGGGTTTCGAGGTCGAGCTCTTCGCCAAGGAGTCCGCCGACTTCGGCAAATTCATCATGCTGATCTTCGATCAGCAGGGCAGGGCGTGGTCCAGCACCGCGCTCGAATATCCGGTCGACGCCAACGAGAATCCGGCCGCCGCCGAGGCCCTCTACAAATCCAAGGCCCGCGACAAGGTCGTCGTCTTCGATCAGCCCTTCGCGTCCGGCGTGCGCCAGCCGCGCGCCTTCGCCGACGGGCTCGCCATCCCCGAAGGCGTCCTGCCTTATAAGGACGGCGCCGTCGTGCAGCACGGCCACGACGTCGTCTTCCTGCGCGACACCGATGGCGACGGCAAGGCCGACAAGCGCGAGGTGCTGCTGACGGGATTCGGCGTCCAGGACTCCCATCTCTTCCCGCACCAGTTTACCCGCGCTCCGTGGGGTTGGTTCTGGCTCGCCCAAGGTGCTTTCAATTCCGGCAAGGTGACCTCCGCCAAGGGCGATGTGACGGATTTCCCTAACACTCGGATGGCGCGCTTCCGTCCCGATGGCAGCTTCTTCGAGCCCACGAGCGTCGGTCCGTGCAATATCTGGGGCCTCGCTCTCACGGGCGAAGGCGAGACGTTCATCCAGGAGGCCAACGATTACGGCTACCCGGTGATGCCATTCCATGAATACGCCCTCTACCCCGGCTGCGCTGACCGGCTTGCGAAATCTTATCAGCCGAAGTTTCCCGTCCAGGCTCCCGACTTCAAGATGGGCGGCACGGGCTTGAGCGGCTTGGCCCTGTCCGATGTCGGCGTCTGGCCGAAGGGTTATGACGGCGTGATGTATGTCGCCAACCCGATCACCTCGAAGGTCAACGCTGTCCGCCAGCACCGCGAAGGCTCCGGCTACCGCCTCGAGAAGCTCGACGACTTCGTCACCTGCGACGACCCGTTCTTCCGCCCGATCGCCATGACGATGGGGCCGGACGGCTGCCTCTACGTCATCGACTGGTATAATAAGATCATCAGCCATAACGAAGTCGCCCGTAACCACCCCGACCGCGACAAGCAGTCCGGTCGTATCTGGCGCATCAAGCCGAAGGGCTTCGTCGCCCAGACGGTGCCCGATTACACCAAGCTCAGCTCTGCCGATCTCGTCGCTCGGCTCGGTTCCAGGATCGCCGCTGACGCGCATCTCGCCTGGCAGACGCTGGGGGATCGTGCGCCTGACGCCGCCATCACCGGCGCCCTTGCGGCGATCGTGCGAGACGAGTCCGCCGCCCCTGCCCGACGGATTCAGGCTCTTTGGGTGCTCGGCGAGCAGAAACAGGAAGTCGCCGGATTCGTTTCCGTCCTGCTCGGATCGGCGAATCGCAACGTCCGCCGCGAAGCGGTCAACGCGTTGCGCCATGCCGGCGTCGCCGACCTGGCCGTTTTGTCTTCGCTCACCGCCGACGCGGACGCGGAAGTCCGCGCCGCCGCCATCAAGACGCTGGGAGAGGCTTCGGCCAAGTCGACCGCGGCCCTCGGCGCCATGATGCGCTTCGTCGGCCCTTCCCTTGAGACTCCGGTCGCGCCGGACCGAGGTGGCAAGCCGATCAAGGTCGGCGTCGCCTACGAGCGCGACTTCGAACGGTTCCTCGTGCGCATGTACCTGGAGCGCCAGCCGGAGGCCGTCGCCGCCTTCCTCGCGTCGGATGCCGCGAAGGAGCTCCCCGCCGAAGGGCGCATGTTTGCCGCACTCGCGCTCGACCCCAAGGTCGGCGCCCCGCTCGTCGCCGAACTCGTCGGCCAGCTGAACCGCGCCCCGGGACCTGACGAACTCTTCGCCGTCGCCAAGACGCTCGACCAGCCGGCCAGCGTCGCCGTGCTGCGCAAGCTGCTGGCCGACGCCACGGTGCGTAGCCGTGTCGTCGAACTCCTGCTGGTCACCCGTACGGATCTCGACCCCGCCAAGGTCGGACCCGTCGTCAAAGAGGCCGCCCGTGCGTTGCTCGCGCAGGGAGTCGTCGAGCGAGCCCTCGCCGCGCAACTCATCGGTGGCTTCCAGCTTCTGGACATGGAGGACGATCTCATCACCTTGGTCGGGCGCGATGATTCCCGACGCGATGCGTTGGTCGGGCTGCAGCAGCTCCGCATGTCCAAGCCTGAGGCCGTCGCCGCTTTCGTAGGATCGGCTTCGGCGGACGTCTCGAACCTCGCCCTTCGCGCCTTGGTCGCTTCCCGTTCGCCGCAGGCTTCCGTGCTTGCGATGAAGTTCTACCCGACGCTTTCCGTGAACGACCGTAAGATCGTGCTCGATGGCATCAGCGGCACCAAGGCCGGCGCCAAGGCCATCGCCGCCGGACTCGCCGACAAGTCCGTCGCCGTGGCGGACATCGAGATCCCGGTCGCCGAGAAGCTCGCCATCGCCTTGGGCGACAGTCCGGAACTCGCGGCCGTCTCGGCCCAGCTCGGCGGAGTCTTCCGTAGCGTGCTGACGCTAGACGGCTCCAATGACGCCGTCGCGCGATCGGGCCTCGTCCTCAAGGGCGCCTTCACCGTGGAGACGTGGGTGCGTCTCGACGGCAAGGCCGATAACAATGACAGCATCCTCGGCGCGCCTGGCGTACTGGACCTGAATTTTGCGGCTGGTATCTTCCGGGCCTACATGGGTTCGAAGATCAATGACGCCGTGGTCTCATCCAAGCCGATCTCCGTGGGTATCTGGACGCATGTCGCCCTCACGCGCGACGTGGCGGGCGTCTTGCGCACCTATCAGGACGGCGAACTGACCGGCACCTCGAAGTCGGCCCAGCCGCACGACCTGCCCGGCCTCACCGTCGGCTGGTCTTCCCCGAAGGGTGGCACGCAAGGCGCGTTTGCCGAATACCGCGTCTGGAACGTCGAGCGTAAGCCTGCCGAGGTCCGCACGAACATGACCCGCACCTTCGCCGGTGAGAAGCTCCCGGAGTCGCTTGTCTTCGCTTCGGCGAGCGGTGACGCCGCCTGGGGCAAGCTTGGCAAGGGCGCCAAGATCGTGCGCACCACCGACGCGCCTCCGCTCCTCAATGGTGAGCAGTTCGCGGCCCTCGAGAAGAAGACCGCCCGCTTCACCGTGCTTGCGTCCAAGGCCGGCGATGCCGCCAAGGGCAAGTCGCTCGTCGCGCTCTGCCAGGCCTGCCACATGATCAACGGTCAGGGCGGCCAGATCGGGCCGAACCTCTCCGGCGCTGGCGCGATGGGCGTGGAGGCCGTCCTGCGTAATATCATCGACCCCAATGCCGCGATCGAAGCCGCCTACCGCATCTTCCAGGTCAAGCTTCGGACCGGGGAGGTCATCGAGGCGTTCTATGTCTCCGAAGACGCGACGGCCTTCGTGCTCCGTCAACCTGGCGGCGCCGATCGCCGCGTACCGAAGTCCGAAGTGTCGTCCGCCAAATACCTACGTCGCTCGCTGATGCCGGAGGGTCTGCTCGATGGCTTCACGGACGACCAGGTCACGGACCTCTTCGCCTACCTGAAGACGTTGAAGTAGGATTGCAGGGCTTGGGTAGGGCTAGTGAGTGGCAGGGCAAGGCGGTGGCAGGGTTCTCCTGTCGCCTCTTCTAGCCCCAGCCCCAGCCCTGGCCCTAACCCTTGCAGGCCTTCTTCGCTTGCCGAGGGGGCGTAGGGGCTTACGGCTTAAGACATGTCCGTCTGGTTCAATCCTGCCCGCGAAATCGACGCCCTGCTGCGCAAGGCGTCCGCTTCCGTCCCCGGCCTCGAGGCCGACTTCAATCCCGAGCTGAAGCCTTCGGACCCTCGCCACGCCGACTTCCAGGCCAATGGCATCCTCGCTGCCGCCAAGAAGGCCAAGGCCAATCCGCGCGCCCTCGCCACCGCGCTCGTGGAAGCCGTCCGCGCCCAAGGCGGGCTCGATGATAAGATCGTCCAGATGGAAGTCGCCGGCCCGGGCTTCATCAACTTCAAGCTCACGCCCGCCGCCCTCGGCGCCTGGCTCCGCGAGTACCGCGACGAATCCAAGTGGCGCGCCGGCGCGGCCCGCCTGATGGGCGGCCGCAAGGTCGTCATCGACTACCCTTCGCCGAACACCGCCAAGCAGATGCACGTCGGCCACCTGCGTCCGATCGTCATCGGCGAGGCTGTCGCCCGCCTGATCGAGTTCTGCGGCGCCGACCTTGTCCGCGACAACCATATCGGCGACTGGGGTACGAACTTCGGGATTCTCATCCTCGCGATCCGTCGCGCGGGCTTCCAACTCGACGCCAAGAGTCCGAACGCCCTCGAGGACCTCGAACGCCTTTACAAGGAGGGTAGCGCCGCCACCAAGGCCGATCCGGCCCTCATGGATGCCGCCCGCGCCGAGCTCGCGAAGCTGCAGTCCGGCGACCCTGCGAACACCGCCCTCTGGAAAGAAATCGTCGAGGTCTCCAACGCCGCCTGCCAGCGCATCTACGACCAGTTCGGACTCAAGACCGACGTCATCCTCGGCGAATCCTTCTACCGCGACAAGGTCGACCAGGTCTACGCTGAGCTCGCGAAGCACAAGCTGGCCGAGGAGAGCGAAGGCGCCCTCGTCGTCTGGCATGACGAAGAGCCGCGCTTCTCGCGCGACGCCGAGACGAAGATGCCGTTCATCGTCCGCAAGAAGGACGGTTCTTCCAACTACGCCTCCACCGACCTCGCCACGCTTCTCTACCGCGCCGAGCACTTCAAGGCCGACGAGATCGTCTACGTCACCGACGGCCGACAGCAGGACCACTTCCATCAGCTCTTCCTGACCGGCGACAAGTGGTTCAAGGCTTCGGGTCGCAAACTCCCCCGTCTCCGCCACGTCTGGTTCGGCACGATCCTCGGCGAGGACGGCAAGGCCATCAAGACCAAGTCCGGCGAGCCCGTGCGTCTGCAGGAACTTATCGACCAGGCCGAGAAGCTCGCCTTCGAAGCCGTCACCAGCAAGAACCCCGACCTGCCCGAAGCCGAGCGTAAGGCCATCGGCAAGGCCATCGGTGTAGCCGCCATGCGCTACGCCGACCTGTCGTCGAACCGCACGATGGACTACACCTTCTCTTGGGGCAAGCTGCTCGCCTTCGAAGGCAATACCGCGCCGTACCTCATGTACGCCGTCGTCCGCGTCCGCTCGATCTTCCGCAAGAGCGGCCTCGCCGTAGGGCAGGGCGAAGAAGGCGCTACTGATCCGGAAACCCCGGCCGAGATCGCGCTCGCCCGCAAGCTCCTGGCGTTCACCGCCGCGCTCGACCAAGCCCTCGAAGAACTCCGTCCGCACCACCTCTGCACCTACCTGCACGAGCTCGCCGCCGCTTACGGCACCTTCTACGCCGCGGACAGCGTCATCGTGGATGACCCCGCCGTGAAGGCCCGCCGACTCATGCTCTGCTCGCGCACTTGCGCTGTCATGGAGACCGGTCTGCGTCTCCTTGGCATCGAACCGGTGGAGCGGATGTAAGTCGGCAGGGGATTAGTTGGCACGTGGGCATGGGGACGCGGGGAGTTGATCCCTTGCCCCCTTGTCACCTTGCCAACGTGCCCGCTCTGCCTTTTCCGCATAGACCTCTGGCG
>CAIXQT010000134.1 GCA_903921665.1 uncultured Opitutia bacterium | reverse complement strand
GCGGATGAAATCGCGCGGGCGGAGACGATAGCTATTCTGACGTTCGGCGGGTTCGGCCTGCTGGGTCGGCGTCGCGACGACATACCCAGAGGGGATGCCAGCGGAGACAGGCTTAGCCTCGGCGAGCACGGCGGCGGGCGCAGCCACGATGGGAGTTGCGGCCGGATCGGAAGCACCCCGACCGATGGTGAGCACGTTTTCCGGCTCAAAGGCGGCGGCCGAGACGGGCGCCGTCCGAGTGGGGGCGCAAGCGGCGAGAAGGATGGCGGCACCGAATACGCCGCAGAGTCTTTTCAAGACGGAAGACATGGGAGAAATTGAGGTGGCCGGGGGGCCGGCCGACCGGTTCTACCCGCCCTGAAAGCCGCAAGCGCGGACCTCAGTAGCGGAAGGCGGCCGACAGCGTAAAGGTGTTCGAAGTGAACGTCGAGGCGGCGGCGGAAGTAGAGGAGTCGGTCAGGTTGTAGCCGGCCTGGAAGCTGAGGTGATTCGTGTATTTATAGTCGGCACCGAGGGTATAGACGTAGGTGTTGACCGGGGTCGTGCCGGACATGACGTCGCTCTTGGTGGCGGCGAGATTGAAGCTGAGGTCTTCGGCGGCGGTGTAGGCCACGCCATAGGTGTAGCTCTTCGTGGCCATCTGGCTTCCGGTCGAAGAAGCGGAGACGTCGCGAGAGAGCGTCAGCGACTGGCTGATGCGCTCGGTCAGCGAATGGCTGAGGCTCACCGAGTAAGAGAAGTCGGAGTCGTTGGCCAGATCATCGAAGTGATACTGCGAGTAGCCGAGGCGGATATTACCGTTGAGCTTGCCCGACTCCGTGAGCTGGCCCTTGAGCGTGAGGCCGGCGAAGTCCTTGACGAGTTGCTTATGCAGGAGGGGCTGCTTGACGGGGATATTGTCGCTGAAATAAGGGGCGGCCGAGTAATCCGAGACGTCATGCTGCAGGACGAGACCGAAGCTGAGCTTTTCAAAGGCCTGGTAATCGAAGGAAAGCGGCATGGACTTGGTGTCCAGCTCGGTCAACGTGTTGGTGTTGTAGTTGAAAACAGGGGCCAAAACCGTTCCCGAGTTAATTTTGACCGGATTCAGGTAGTGGTTGTAGGTATTGGAGTAGCCCAAGCCGACACTGAGCTTCTCGGTGACCTTGTAGTCCGCACGGAAGGAGTGCGCGTAATTGGCCTGACGTACGAGGGTGGCACCTAGGAGGGTGTTATCGACGCCATTCTGGACGAGTTCGTCATTGCGGGCGGTCACGCGATAGGAGGAGTCGAACGAAAGCGAAAGCGGGCCGCCGTCGGCGAAGCGGATGGACGCGCTCAGCGCATCACGGGAGTCTTCGAGATCGGCGAGTGCGGCGTCGGTGAAGTTGACGAAAGTACGCTTGGCGGAAAGATTGACCGACAGGGCCGAGTCCTTGCCGTATTCGAGCAGGAAACCCGGAGTGAGCGTCCAGTTGGTCGCCGACTGCTTCGTCGCACTGGAGTAAAGGTTATCCGTGACTTCCACTCCGGCGGAGCTGTCGAAGTAGATGTCGCAGTCGTTGCCGATCTGCACGAGCGGAGAGGTGGGGATCCAATTGGCACCCTGGACCAGCGAAGTGACGGCAAGGGCGGAGGCTGCGATGAGGAAGCGGGACATGGGTGGGTTGGGGTTGACTGATTGATAGGCAAAGCGAGGGGTGGCATCAACCCCCAAACAGCGGGAAACCCCCCAAAAACAAAGACCCCGCCCTTCTGGGCGGGGTCTGGGTGAAGACCGTGACTTCCTGGATTAGGCCGGGGTCGGGGTCTGGAAGACGCGGATGCGACGGTAGGCGGGCAGACCCGTGCCGGCAGGAACGAGGTGACCCATGATCACGTTCTCCTTGAAGCCGGTGAGGTTGTCGCGCTTGGCCATCGTGGCAGCGTCCGTCAGGACTCGGGTCGTCTCCTGGAAGGAGGCGGCCGAGATGAAGGACTCAGTCTCAAGGGACGCCTTGGTGATGCCCAGGAGGATCGGCTCGGATTCGGCGATCTGACCGCCGCGCTCGTTGATGGAGCGGTTGTTCTCCGCGAGGAGAGTACGGTCGACCTGTTCGCCCCAGAGATAATCGGAGTCACCCGGCTCGGTGATGCGGACCTTGCGGAGCATGCGCGAGACGATGATTTCGATGTGCTTGTCGTTGATCACGACACCCTGCGTGCGGTACACCTTCTGAATCTCGGTGATGAGGTAATCCTGCACCTTGGACTGGCCCAGGATGTCGAGGATGTCATGCGGGTCGACGGCGCCGTCGGTGAGGACCTGGCCCTGCTTCACCTTGTCGCCGGCGGCGACGATGATGTGCTTGCCGTGCGGGATGAGGTGCTCCTCTTCGCGACCGATGGAGTCGGCGATGACGAGGCGCTTCTTGCCGCGGATGGAAGGTTCGAAGCGGACCGTGCCGTCGATCTTGGCGATCTCGGCGGCGTCCTTCGGAGGGCGGGCCTCGAAGAGCTCGGAGATGCGCGGGAGACCCGCGGTGATGTCCTGCGTCTTGGCGGCCTGGCGGGGGATCTTGGCGACGATGGAGCCGCGGCTGACCTTGTCGCCTTCGTCGACTTCGACGCGGGCGCCGGCAGGGATCGAGAAGGAACCGACTTCCTTGCCGTTGGAGCCGATGATCTGAATCTGGGGATTCTGCTCGTCGGAGTGCTCGATGACGGACTTGTAGAACGTGTTGTTCGACGGGTCGCGCTCTTCGGTGAACGTCACGCCGGAGATCATGTCGACGAGACGGATCTTGCCGTCGCCGTTGGCGATGATCGGGGTGGAGTTAGGATCCCAGGCGGCGATGAGGACGCCCTTGTCGATGGTCTTGGCATCTTCGACGCCGACGACGGAGCCGGCGACGATGCGGTATTCCTCGGTCGGCGAACCGGCTTCGTTGAGGATGCGGATGGAGCCGTTGCCGTTGACGGCGACGACCTTGTCGCCGACGGAGACCGTGGTGAGGTCGACGTACTGGACGAGACCCTTGCCCTTGGACTTGATTTCCGGGGTCTTCAGCTGAGCGACGCCACCGATGTGGAACGTACGCATGGTCAGCTGGGTGCCCGGCTCGCCGATGGACTGGGCGGCGATGATGCCGACCGCGGTACCGCGCTCGACCATGCGGCCGGTCGACGGATCGAGGCCGTAGGAGGTGGGCGGAATCGCGTTCACGTTCATGTGCGTGAGCGGAGAGAGGACCTTAACGCGGTCGAGACCGACCGTCTCGATGCGCTTGGCGGCGACTTCGTCGATGAGCTCGCCGGCCTTCACGATGATCTCGGAAGGGTTGAGCGGGTTCGCGACGGCTTCGGACGGGCAGCGGCCGACGATGCGTTCGGAGAGCGAGACGAGCAGTTCGTCGCCGTCGTAGATCGGCGTCTTCCACACACCGTTGGGGATGTGGACGTGGACGCGGTCGACGCCGGCGTCACGCAGCTTGGCGATGAGCTCTTCGGTGAGCGGGGCTTCGGACTTGGCCAAGACCTTGGCGGCGCCGGACGGATTCGGGACATCGGCGGCCAGGTGACGGCCGAGGGCGGCGTCGCCGAGCGTGATGACTTCGGAACCGGGGGCGACGTCACGGGAATCGGTGACGATCACGTCCATGGCCACGTCGCAGAGCTTACGGGTCATGTAACCGGCGTCAGCGGTCTTCAGCGCGGTGTCGGACAGACCCTTACGGGCGCCGTGCGTCGAGATGAAGTACTCGAGGACCGAGAGGCCTTCGCGGAAGGAAGAGAGAATCGGGCGTTCGATGATTTCGCCGGACGGCTTGGCCATCAGGCCTCGGGCGCCGCAAAGCTGCTTCACCTGGG
>CAIXQT010000133.1 GCA_903921665.1 uncultured Opitutia bacterium | reverse complement strand
CCTGACGCACTTCGACTTCAGCGCCAAGCGCGTCGCGGAGAGCATCGACGTCTCCCTGCACCGCCTTGGCACCGACCACCTCGACATCATCCTCTGCCACGACATCGAGTTCGTCCCGATGCAGCAGATCGTCGATGAGACGATCCCGGCCCTCCGCAAGGCGAAGCAGGCCGGCAAGGTGAAGGCCATCGGCTTCAGCGGCTACCCGCAGAAGATCTTCAAGTTCATCTGCGACCAGGCTGAGGTCGACTGCGTGCTGAGCTACAATCAGCACACGCTGCAGAACACCCGCTTCTCCGACGAGTCCGTGCCTTACCTGAAGGCTAAGGGCGTCGGCGTCATGAACGCCGGCCCGTTCAGCGCCCGCCTCCTCACCAACGCCCCGCTGCCGGCCTGGCTCAAGGAGCCGGAGGAAGTGAAGGCCGCCGCCCGCGCCGCCGCCGCCCATTGCGCCGCGAAGGGCAGCGACATCGCCAAGCTGGCCCTGCAGTTCTCGCTCCAGCATCCCGACATCACCACGACGGTCTCGGGCAGCGCCAACCCGACGAATATCCGCAACTGGGCCAAGTGGGCCGCGGAACCGATCGACCAGCTGCTGCTCGCGGAAGTCCTGGCGATCTTCGCCCCGGTCAAGAACCTCGGGCACCTCGAAGGGCTGAAGGAGAACAACTGATGAAAGCCATCCGTCTCGACCAGCCGCAGCAGTTCACGCGCATCGACATCCCGGAGCCGCCCGCGCCCGCCGCCGGCGAAGCGGTCGTGCGCGTCCACCGCATCGGCATCTGCGGCACGGATTACGGAGGCTATCTCGGCAAGATGCCGTTCTATTCCTACCCACGCATCCCCGGCCACGAACTCGGCGTCGAGGTCCTCGCCGTCGGCCCCGGCGTGACGAACGTGAAGCCGGGCGACCGCTGCTCGGTCGAACCTTACATCAACTGCCAGACGTGCTATAGCTGCCGTCGCGGTTTCACCAACTGCTGCGAGAACCACAAGACGCTCGGCGTGATGTGCGACGGGGGCATGGCGGAGAAATTCCTGCTCCCGGCCCGCAAGCTGCACATCTCCACGAAGCTTTCCTACGACCAGCTCGCGCTCGTCGAGACGCTCGCCATCGGCTGCCATGCCGTCGACCGCGCCGCCCCCAAGGCCGGCGAGACGGTCCTCGTCATCGGCTCGGGCCCGATCGGGCTCTCGGCTGTCGAGTTCGTCAAGGTCTCCGGCGCGAAGTGCGTCGTGATGGACATGAACGCCGACCGCTTGAAGTTCTGCACCGATGTCATGAAGGTGGACGGCGTCATCCTGGCCAAGGGCGACGGTTCTGAAGTCGCCGCGCTCGCGGCCCTCACGAACGGCCAGCTGGCCGACGTGGTCATCGACGCCACGGGCAGCAACAAGTCGATGGTGGCCTGCTTCGCTTACGCGGCCTTCGCCGCCCGCGTGGTCTACGTAGGCATCACGCAGCAGGACCTGACCTTCCCGCACGCCCCCCATCTGCATCGCCGCGAGCTGACCATCATGGCCAGCCGCAACGCCCTCTCGAAGGACTTCGCCCGCATCATCAGGCTGATCGAAGACGGCGTGATCGACACGAAGCCCTGGATCACCCACCACGCGAAGTTCGACGACCTGATCGCGACCTTTCCGACCTGGCTCAAGCCGGAGTCCGGCGTGATCAAGGCGATCGTCGACGTGGTCTGATCTCATGCGCCTCGACGCCCACCAGCACTTCTGGTCGTACGACGCGGCGCAATACCCGTGGATCCCGCCGGGTTCTCCGCTGCACCGTAGTTGGTTGCCCAACGATTTGGCCGCGCTGCAGAAGCCGCTCGGCTTCGAAGGCTCGATCGCGGTCCAGGCCCGCCAGGTGGTCGGCGAATCCGACTGGCTCCTCGGCTTGGCGGATAAGCATGCGAACGTGAAGGGCGTCGTCGGCTGGGTCGACCTCCGCTCCGACCGCGTCGAGGCCGACCTCGCGCGTCTCGCGGCGCACCCGAAGTTCGTCGGCGTCCGCCACGTCGTCCAGGAAGAGCCGGATGACGACTTCATGCTCGGTAAGGATTTCCAGCGCGGCATCGCGAAGCTGACCACCTTCGGCCTGACCTACGATATCCTGATCTACCCGAAGCAGCTCGAGGCCGCCATCCGTCTGGCGGAGAACTTCCCCAAGCAGGCCTTCGTCCTCGATCACATCGCGAAGCCCCATATCAAGGACGGCACGATCGAGCCTTGGAAGTCCCAGCTCCGCCGTCTAGCGAAGTTGCCGAACGTCCACTGCAAGGTCTCGGGTATGCTCACCGAGGCCGACCATAAGCACTGGCAGCCTGAGCAGTTCCGTCCGTACCTCGACACGGTCTTCGAGGCCTTCGGTCCGTCCCGCCTGATGTACGGCTCCGATTGGCCGGTCTGTCTCTTCGCCGGCAGCTACGAGCAGTCCTTCCGCCTCGTTGACGATTACGCCCGCGGCCTGACCGACGCCGAGCGCGCTGGTCTCTTCGGCGGTAACTGCGCCCGCTTCTACTTCGCCGGCAAGCGTTAGCGCAGCAAGGTGTTGGAGTCCTTGGTGACCTTGAAGATCCAGCCGGCGGCATCCATGTCGATGTCGAGTCCGCGCTTCTGGTTCTGGATTTCCGGCGGCAGCGGGTCGGCGTTGCAGCGGAAGAGCTTCAGCTTCCCTTCGCCTTCGTATTGGCCTTTCACCTTTGTGCCGGATTTCGCGACCTCGATCGCCAGATAGCAGTCGAACACGCCGCCCGGGGTCTCGCCCATCAATACTTCCACCGCCACCTTCGTGCCTTTGGTCACTTGGATCCAGGGTCCTGCTTTGAGTCGCGCGAGGCCGCCCGGGCTCCGGTCGATCTTATACTCCTTCGTCACCTTCTCGCCGAAGTCTTTGTAGTTACCGCCGCCGGCGAGGTAGGTCTCGTAGCCGTCATCGAGGGCGATCTTGCGGTTCCAGCGCACCAGCAGGAAATCGTCACCTGAACCGACGAAGCGGAAGGGCAGGGAGGAGGGCGCTTCGACGTAGCAGCGGTAGTGCACCACCCAGCGCGACGGCTTCATCAGTTTCTCGACCTCGAACGCCTTGGGGGCGTCATCCGCGGAACGCCCGGTAATGAATAGCTGGCCGGAGACGAGCATGTCCGGCGACTTGAAGAACCGTTGCAGCTTGCCGGTGCTCCAGCCGCTTTCGAGGAAGTCGCGGACGGCTGCACGGTAGGGAGCGATGCCCGTCCGCCCGTCCAGCATGGGCGTGGGCTTTCGGTCCGATGTCTGCTTCAGGTCGTAGAGCGTGCCGATGAGGCCGCCGGTACCCATGCCCGCGCTGCTCTTCATGCCGAACATCGAGACAAAATTCCTGCCGCCGCCGACCCCGGCGCCCTTGCCGTTCCCGATACCGCCGCCAGAGCCACCCCCGAAGCCTTTCGAGCTGCCGCCGCCGATGGCTCCGACCGTCGCCAGGGGATTCGCGACGCTCGGCAGGCTGGTGACCGACATCGAGGCGTTGGCGTTCTTGCTCGTGATGCGCGAGTTGGTCTTGGTCAGGCTCTTGATGTTCTTAGGCTGCAGCTTCGTCTTGTATTCCTTGGCCTTCGGCCCGCCGCTGCCGCCCCCCGCTCCGGTGGCGAATAAGTTAGGGTCTTTCTTGCCGGCGAAATCGGTGACGGTCGAGACGACCCAGACCACGGCGATGACGACCAAGACGCCATGGATCAGCACGGACAGGGCTAAGCCTTCCCCGCCCAGTCGCTGCCAGAGCGTGCGAGTGGGTCGATGAAGCGGCGCCTCGGAAGGCGCGGAAGGCGAGTCGTCCTGGGGTGAGGACATGGCAGGATTCCAATGTCAGTCCACACGCTGACAACCACCAAAACAGGGCATCGGCCGCCGTCCGTCGTATTTATCATATAACGCCGGCATCGGCTTGCCCCTGCCGGCTACGCCGCCATCGTCCGCCGCATGGACGTCCGTCTCCGCGACCTCGAAGAGCGCCTCACTTTCCTGCAGCGGCACGTGGAGCAGCAGGACCGG
>CAIXQT010000132.1 GCA_903921665.1 uncultured Opitutia bacterium | reverse complement strand
CCTCGACATCCTCCTCCCGGGCATCAGCGGCCTGGAAATCCTCCGCCAGCTCCATGACAGCCAGCCCGACCTGAAGGTCCTCATCTTCTCGGCGAAGTCCGAGAAGCAGATCGCCCGCGGGCTCCTCAAGGTCGGCGTCCGTGGCTACGTGCCGAAGAGCGCCCGCCTCTCCGAACTCCGCCAGGCGGTCGACGCCGTCGCGGCCGGCGACACCTGGTTCAGCCCCGCCTTCCAGAAAGCGATGGCCGACGCCCTGACCGCCCCGGAAAGCGACGTCGATGCCAAGGGCGCTACGCTCACGGAACGCGAGAAGGAGATCGCGGTCCTGCTGGCGAAGAGCTTCTCGAGCAAGGAAGTGGCGGTGAAACTCGATATCAGCGCGAAGACGGTCGAGAACCACCGCACGAACCTGATGCGCAAGCTCGGCGTCCACGACGTCGCCGGCGTCATCCGCTTCGTCGTCCGCCATGGCCTCTACGACCCGACTGAAGGCTGAGCGGGCCGGACGGCTTGCGTTCAAGGCCGTTAGGCCTTCCAGTGAAGGCCTCCCTTCCATGACCACCTCCGCCCAGGCCTACGGTTCCGCCTCCCCTTCCTCGAAACTCGCCCCGCTGCAGATCGCACGCCGCGCACCGGGCCCGACCGACGTGCAGATGGAGATCCTCTATTGCGGCGTCTGCCACTCCGACGTCCATACGGCCCGCGGCGAATGGCCAGGCACGAACTACGCCTGCGTCCCGGGCCACGAGATCGTCGGCCGCGTCACGGCCGTCGGCGACAAGGTCACCAAGCTCAAGGTCGGCGACATCGGCGCGACGGGCTGCATGGTCGACTCCTGCCGCACCTGCCCGAGCTGCCAGAAGGGCCTCGAGCAGTTCTGCCTCACCGGCGCGACCTTCACCTACAACAGCCCGGACAAGCATCTCGGCGGCCATACCTTAGGGGGCTATTCCTCCGCCATCGTCGTCGACGAGGCCTTCACCCTGCGCGTCCCGCAGGGCATGGACCTCGCCGCCACCGCCCCGCTGCTCTGCGCCGGTATCACGACCTACTCCCCTCTCCGCCATTGGAAGGTCGGCCCCGGCCAGAAGGTCGGCATTGTCGGCCTCGGCGGCCTCGGCCACATGGGCGTGAAGCTCGCCCGCGCCTTCGGCGCCCACGTCGTGCTCTTCACGACCTCCCCCTCCAAGGTCGCCGACGGCCTCCGCCTCGGCGCCCATGAGGTCGTCGTCTCGACCGATGCCGCCGCGATGGCCAAGCACGCCAGCTCGCTCGACTTCATCCTGGACTGCGTATCGGCCCAGCACGACCTCAACGCCTACCTCTCGCTCCTACTCGTCGACGGCACCCTTTGCCTCGTGGGCGTGCCCGAGCAGCCGCTCGCGGTCCATGCCTTCAGCGTGATCATGCCCCGTCGCAACTTCAGCGGCTCTTGTATCGGCGGCATCGCCGAGACCCAGGAGATGCTGGATTTCTGCGCCAAGCACGGCATCGTCTCGGACATCGAGCTCATCCCGATCCAGAAGATCAACGAAGCCTGGGACCGCATGATCAAGCAGGACGTGCGTTATCGCTTCGTGATCGACATGGCGTCGCTGAAGACGGCCTGAGCGTCGCCCATCGACGCTTTGTAGGTGCGGCCTGACCTGCGGGCGGTAGCATATCGCCATGCTCGAATACCACGTCAGCGCCCATCGCCTCGACAGCCACGGCAGCATCGCCTTGGCCAAGGAAGCCAGCCTGGTCGCCGACACCGACCTTGCCGGCCGCCAAGATGCGATGAATCCGGTCGAGCTCCTGCTCGCCGCCCTCTCGGCCTGCCTGATCAAAGGCGCCGAACGCGTTCTGCCGATGCTGGCCTTCGATCTGCGCTCGATGGACGTTAAACTCCACGCGGTGCGGCAGGATAGCCCGCCGAAGCTGCTATCGATCGACTACGTGATCACGGTCGACACGGACGAGCCCGATCATCGCATCGAACTCTTGCACACGAATATCCGCAAATACGGGACGATCTCGAATACGCTGGCCTTGGCGGTACCGATCGACGGACGGATCGTGCGGAAGTGACCCAAGGTAGGGATGCGATTGCCATCGCATCCGTTCGCAGCGGCGCTTGCACGGCATCGGGCAAGTCCCTTGACCATCCAATCGTCCGTCCTCCCACGGACGTGATGGCAATCACGTCCCTACCCACGAAAAAGGGCCGCCCGGATGGGCGGCCCTTCGCATATTCGGACGGCTCGGCTTACTTGAGCAGTTCCTTGACCTTGGCCTCGATGGCGTCGGACCAGATCTGGTAGCCCTGGGCGTTCGGGTGCAGGAGGTCCGGCATGATGCTCTTGGGGAGCGTGCCATCGGCCTCGAGGAACTTGGCGCCGACATCGAGGAAGAAGACCTTCTTGTCATCGGCGAAGCCCTTGACGATGGCGTTGGTGGCTTCGTTCTGCTGGCGGAGCTTGTCCTCCTTGTTCGCGCCGCGCGGGAAGATGGCGAGGACGAGGATCTTGGCGTCGGGGCACTTCTGCTGGAGCTTGGCGAGGATGGCCTTCACGCCTTCGGCGGTCTGCTCGGCGGTGCACTGATAGACGGCGCCGTCGAGTTCCTTCTGGGGGCGACCCTGGTGTCCGGTGTTGTTGGTACCGATCATCAGGACGATTTCCTTCGGCTTGAGGCCGTCGAAGTTGCCATGCTCGAGGCGCCAGAGGACGTGCTCGGTGCGATCGCCGCCGATGCCGAAGTTGGCGGCCTTGAGCGGAGCCCAGGTCTTTTCCCAGACGGCCTTGCCCTTGCTCTCCCAACCGTGGGTGATG
>CAIXQT010000131.1 GCA_903921665.1 uncultured Opitutia bacterium | reverse complement strand
GGACCTGATGAAAGACCAAGAACACCAGCCATGAGCAACCATCCCCTCATCCAATTTGCCACCCAGCCCCAGCTGAAGACCGCCCGCGGCGACCATGAATTCAAGGTCGGCGACGGCGTCAAGGTCTCCACCAAGGTCCGCGAAGGCGATAAAGAGCGCACCCAGGTGTTCTCCGGTATCGTCATCCAGCGTAAGGGCGGAGGCATCCATGAAACCTTCACCGTTCGCCGCGTGTCCTTCGGCGAAGGCGTCGAGCGCACCTTCCCGGTCCACTCCCCCAACATCGAAAAGATCGAAGTCGAACGCGTCTCGCAGGTCATGCGCGCCCGCCTCTTCTACCTCCGCGATCGCCAGGGCAAGTCGGCCACCAAGGTCAAAGAAAAGCGCTTCGACCCGACCGAGCACGCTGCCGCCGCCGCGGCTGCTGCCGCTGCCAAGTAAGCCTTCCAAGGCTTCTCCGAAACCCCGCCCTCCGGCGGGGTTTTTTGTGCCCTGATCCGTCACGCCATCGGGGGTCGCTTGAAAACGGCATCTTACCCCCTATTCGCAGGATACAACCTAACCCACTTATTAACAGTGGCTTGTTTTGCGTGTTTTGATGCGAGCCATCTCCGCTGGGGGATAAATTTTCCGAAAACCCACTGGGGAATGCTTGACTCCCCCCTGCCCTCCTGCGTCTTTGCACGTCCGTCTTTTGAGAACCCTCCTGGGACGATAACCACACCACCTTCTCCAAATCCAATGCTACGCATCCGCCTCCAACGCTTCGGTACGAAAAACGAGCCGACCTATCGCCTCGTCGTCGCCGAACAAGCCATCCGCCGTGACGGCCGTTTCGTCGAAGTCCTCGGCAACTACAATCCCCGCGCCCGTGGCAAGACCCCGGGTCTGGTGATCAACGTCGAGCGCGTCGACCATTGGGTCAAGCTCGGCGCCCAGCCCTCCGACACCGCGAAGTCGCTCGTGAAGCGCGCTCGCGAAGAGTCGGCCGCCGCGGCCAAGGCCTAAGTAATTTACACGGCGGAAACGCCCACCCTGACGATGCTTCACCCCGCCACCCGGCGGGGTGATTCATTTGGGGAGGTCGCCGGCCGGGCCGACGGCCTCAGTTGATCTTATTCCAGCCGCCCTGCCCGTCCTTCTCCAGCTTCTGAAAACCAGCCTGAGCCAGCCGCTTGTCGCTCAAGCCCTGCTTCATGGCGCCCTCACCGTACTTGGTCGTGAGCGTGGGCGACTCGAGCACCCGACGGCAGGGCTCCTTGGTCACGGGGTGCTGGGTGAAGTCCGGCGCCTCCGGCGGCAGGTCGACCTCGAACTCCTGGCCCTCGGCCCCGTCGGACTTGATCACGATATAACGACGCAGGGGCATCTTACTTACGGGAAGACCGCGGGTCGAAGGCGTCACGCAAGCCGTCGCCGAGGAAGTTGAGGGACAGCAGGGTGAGCGCAAAGACGACGGAAGGAGAGACGAGCAGCCAAGGGCACTCTTCCATGATATCCGCGCCTTCTTTGATCATCAGGCCCCACGAGGTCATGGGCGCCTTCACGCCGAGCCCCAGGAAGCTCACGAAGGCCTCGAGGAGCATGACCCCGGGGACGGTGAGGGTGGCGCACACGGCGATGGTGCCGGCGAGGTTAGGCAGGTAATGCCGGCGAAAGATGCCCCAGCGCGTCTGGCCGAGCGACTCGGCGGCCTGCACGAACTGTGAGCCCTTGAGCTCGCGCGTCTGGTTCCGGATGATGCGCGCCATGGTCAGCCAGGAGACGCCGCCCACGGCCAGGAAGATCATCGGCATGTTCTGGCCGAAGACGACGGTGCTCAGGATCACGATCAGCGTCAGCGGCAAGGTGCTGACGATGTCGACGAAGCGCATCAAGGCGTCCTCGGCCCGGCCGCCGACTTCCGCCGCGAACACGCCATAGCAGATACCCACGACCAGCGCGACGGCGGTGGCGATGAGGCCGACGAAGAGCGAGATCATGCCGCCCTGCAACAGGCGCGAAAGGACGTCGCGCCCGAGGAGGTCCGTGCCGAGCCAATGCGCCGAGGAAGGAGCCATGGCGCTGCTCGCGAGATCCTGAGCCATGTAGGGATACGGGGCGATCCATGGCGAAAGGAAGCAGGCGGCGGCCACGGCCACGAGGAACCATCCCGACCAGGCCGCGGCGCGGTCTCGGCGGAAGCGCTGCCAGCCGCTTTCGGAGGCCAAGGACTCGGCGACGGGCGGGTTCATCGGTCGCGGGCCACCTTAGGGTTCAGCGCGGCGTTGGCCAGGTCCGCCGCGAGGTTGAGGAAGAGCAGCGCCGACGCGTAGACGATCGTCGTGCCGAGGATCAGCATGACGTCGCGATTGATGATCGCGGTGACGAAGAGACGGCCCATGCCGGGGACGTCGAAAAGCGATTCGATGACGAAGGAACCCGAGACGAGGCCGGCGGCGGCGGGCCCGAGGTAGGTGACGACCGGCAGCAGCGCGTTGCGCAGCGCGTGCACGAACCAGACGCGCAGCGGCGCGACGCCCTTGGCGCGGGCGGTACGCACGTAATCGAGCGAGCGCACCTCCATCAGCGAACCTCTCGTCAGCCGGGCCAGCGGCGCGGCGGTGATCAGCCCAAGCGTGCAGGCGGGGAGCACGAAGTGGATCGGCGAACCCCAGCCGCACGGCGGCAGCCAGCCCAAGCCCAGCGCGAAGACGAGCGCGAGGATCGGCCCGAGCACGAAAGACGGGACGCAGATCCCCACGAGAGTGAAGCCCATCGGCACGCGATCGAGCCAGCTGTTCGGCCGGGAGGCCGCAAGGACGCCGACCGGCACGCCGATGAGCACGGCGATGAGCAGCGAGACCAGGCCGAGCGCGGCGGAGACGCCGATGCGCGACCCGATGACTTCGCGGACGGACCAACCCGGATACTTGATCGACGGACCGAGGTCGCCTTGGGCCAGATGGACGACATAACGACCCAGCTGCGCCGGGAGGGGCTGATCGAGTCCGTAATACTGCTCGAGCCGCGCCTTCACCTCGGCGGGCAAGGGGCGATCCTTGTCGAAAGGCCCGCCAGGCACCGCATGCGCGAGGAAGAACGTCGCGGCCACCACGATGAGCAGCACCGGGATCATCTCCAGCAAGCGACGCAGGACGTAAGCCATCAGGGCGTCTTCTCGGCGGCCTTCACGCGCTTCTCAAGTTCTTCGGTCGTCGGCGGCGGCGGGAGCCCGGCGGCAGGCTTGGTCGTCCAACCCATCTTGATCGCCATGGCTTCGTACTCCTGCGGATTCAACGTGCCCCGCGCCTTGAGCCGGGCTTTGCGTTCTTCGGTATCATCCAGCATCCTTTCCTGGGCGACGGCCGCATCCCGCTTCGGATTCGGCAACGAACAGCCCACGCCGAGCAGCGCGCCGGCGAGCAGAAGAACACGGGGCAAGGACTTCATGCCGAGGGTTCTATTCCGCGAGGTCGTACGGGCTCAAGCGCTTACAGGAGGACGGTCCGGCGAAACGATGACGACGCCGGGCGACCTGATCGTAGACGAAGTCGCGCCATGCGCCCGGACACAGTCGCGCCGCGGCAGCCAGCCAACGCCAGCCGCCGCCAAGGGTCCGCAGCAGGAGCAGCACGGCGGCTGAACGCACCAGCCGTCGAGACCCGTCCCAGACGACGATGGTGCCCATGTCGCCGCCCGGCGGCTCGCCGGCGATACGGGCGACCTCGCCTTGGTTCGTCGCGAAGATCATGGCGCCATCGACGTTGCGGCGAGCCAGCCAGGCCGCCGTGCCGTTACACAGGGCGCAGGTGCCGTCGATGAGCACGAGGAGAGGCGTTTCCCGCATAGGCGTAGCCTAAGCGATCCCCTGCAGGTGTGAAGGGGCAAAAGGCCCCCTCTGCGCCCGGAGAAAGGCCCATTAAGTCCAGCGAAAGCGCTTGTCATGGGCCTGCGGCACTGCCAAGTTGCCCTTCCTGTTGGCCGGAAGGGTATCCAAGTGGCTAAAGGTCGCGGACTGTAAATCCGTTCAGCTTCGCTGTTCGTGGGTTCGAATCCCACCCCTTCCACCAGCAGGACTCATGAGGCCCCTCCAAAGGGGGCCTCTCCCTGCCTGAAAGCCTCAAATCCGCGTTGACTCCGAGGGCCGCCCACGGCTTCCCTACTAACTCACATGGCCAACATCAAAGCTAACAAGAAGAGCATCCGCCAGACCACCCGTCGCGCTGAGCACAACAAGATCGTCCGCACCCGTCTCAAGTCCCTCGTCAAGAGCCTGACCGGTGACAACGTCGCTGCTTCCGCCTCCCAGGTCGCTTCCGCCGCCGACAAGGCCGCGAAGACCGGCGTGATCCATCGCAACAAGGCGAACCGCATCAAGGCGCGCCTCGCGAAG
>CAIXQT010000130.1 GCA_903921665.1 uncultured Opitutia bacterium | reverse complement strand
TTCGCCGCGGCCAACGCCGCGGAAGAATCCTGCGGCAACGGCGGTTGCGGCTGCAAATAACATGGCCCTCATCTTCGTCACCGGCAGCGACACCGGCGTGGGCAAGACCCACGTCGCCGGTCTGCTCGCGCGTCGCCTTTCCCGCGACGGTTTCACGCAGGTCATCAAGCCGGTGGAGTCGGGCGCGGGCGCCGGTCGTCCGGCTGACGCCAAGAAGGCCGCGGGCAAGTGGGCCGAAGCGCACACGCTGCTGACGCTCCCGGCCCCGATCGCCCCGCTCGCCGCGGCGAAGAAGGCCCGCAAGACGCTCGACCTCCCGACGCTCCTGAAGCTTTATAAGGCCGTCCCGCACGCGCCATGTCGCGTCGTCGAAGGCGCCGGCGGCGTCGCCGTGCCGATCGACCCCAAGGGCAAGGACTGGGCGGACTTCGCCGAAGCCATTCAGCCGACCGTCGCCATCGTGGTCGTCGAGGATCGCCTCGGTGCGATCAACCAGGCGCGCCTGGCGATCTCCTACCTGCGACGTCGTTACGACGGCCCCATCGGGGTCTGGCTTAACGCGATCAAGAAGCCTTCGAAAGAAGTCGCTGCCGCGAATCGCGCCGGCTTGGCCGAGTCTTGGATTCCGCTACTCGGCGAATCGGGCAAAGGCGAAAAGTCCGCCCGCTTCCATTTCCTGCCGCGGTGAACGAAGCCCTGCTGCAGCGCCTGCGTCAGTCCCTCGCCCAGCGCGAAGGGTCGTCGCTACGCCGTAAGCTGAGCGCCCGCGCCTCATCGGATACCCGCATCAATCTTGCTGATAACGATTACCTCGGACTGTCCCGCGACCCGGCGGTCGTCGCCGCCGGTGTGGCCGCGCTTCATGAATGGGGCGCGTCTTCGTCTGCCTCGCCGCTCGTCACGGGTTACACCGAGATCCATCAGCAACTCGAGCACACCCTCGCCGCTTGGCAGGGTTATGAGCACGGGCTGGTGATGAATACCGGCTTCTCGGCCAACTCCGCCGTCCTTGGCGGCCTGCCGAAGAAGGGCGACCTCATCCTCGCCGATCGACTCGTCCACGCGAGCATGCTCGACGGCATCATGGCCTCGGGCGCCCGCCTCCGTCGTTTCGCCCATAACGACCTCGATGCGCTCGAGCTCATGCTCCACGAGGAGCCGGCCTTAGATGGCGTCATCTTCGTCGTCACGGAAAGCGTCTACTCGATGGACGGCGATAGCCCGGACCTGAAGCGTCTGGCCTCGCTGCGTAAGCGCTTTGGCTTCTGCTGGGTGCTAGACGAAGCCCACGCCACGGGTTGGTACGGTTCTGCGGGGTCCGGACTCCAGGAAGAGCAGGGCGCGTTCGCCGCCGCGGACATCGTGGTCGGCACGCTCGGCAAAGGCCTCGGCTCGCAGGGCGCCTATGTGCTCTCGCACGCCCCGGAGGTCCGTGACGCCCTGATCAATTTCGCCGGCGAGTTCGTCTACTCAACCTACCTCGCTCCCTCCTGCGCGGCGGCGGCGCTCGCCGCGGTCGATCGCGTGAAAGGGATGTCCGCTGAACGCGCTGAACTCCATGCGCTCTCCCATGCCTGGCGTGACGGACTGGTCGAAGCCGGCTTCGCGGTGCCTTCGGGCGACTCGCCGATCATCCCGCTCATCCTGGGCGACTCCGACGTCACCCTGAAATATGCCACCGCGCTGCGCGCCGCCGGCTTCATGGTCTCCGCCATCCGTCCGCCCACGGTGCCCGTGCGCACCGGACGTATCCGCATCTCGCTCCGCCGAGGACTTTCGCCCGCCGTGCTGTCTTCCTTTCTTTCCGCCTTGAAAGGCGTCACCGCATGAAGATCGGCTGGATCGGTGGCTGGGGTGTCTCGCTCGAGGAGATGAAGGCCATCGCCGTGGCCCATGCGCCCGACGCCGAGCACCTCATCTACCCGCCCGTCGTGGGCGCGGCCGAGAACCTTTCCGGCTGCGACGCCGTCATCGCGTGGTCGCTCGGCGCGCATCTCGTCCTCGAGGCTGGCGCCCGCGGTGTGAAGTTCCCGGCCAAGGTGCTGCTCTTCGCCCCGTTCACATCGTTCTGTTCCGAGCACGGTAAGTGCGGGAAGCATTCCGAGACCCAGGTGAAGTGGCTCCGCCGCTGGATCGACACCGATGCCCCGGCGGCCTTGGCCGATTTCCGCAAGCGAGCCGGTCTGGCGCCGATGGCCGTCGACGCCTTGCCCTACGAGAAGGAATACCTGCAGTCCGGCTTGGACCTCCTTGCCCAGCCTGCGGGCATCTCGCTCATCACCTTCGGACGTCAGGGGCTCAGCCCCGGCTGGGAAGCCTACGTGGGCGATCAGGACTCGCTCTTGGATGCCGGGGGCGTTTGCCAAGCCATCGTCGGTTGTCATATTGTAGAGGGACTCGGGCACGACCTGCGCGAGTTCCTCGCCCACTGACCCCATGCGTTTCGACGAACGAGCCGATAGCTACGACGCACATGCCGCGCCGCAGAAGCGCTTCGCTGAAGCGCTGGCCGCCTTCGCTCCGTTCCGGCGTGGCGTCCGCGTCACCGAACTCGGCGCTGGTACGGGCTTCCTGACGTCCGCGTTGCTCGCCCAGGGCGTGAACGTCGACGCCACGGATGCCTCGCCGGCGATGGTGGAGCTCGGCCGTCAGGCCGTGCCTGCCGCCAACTGGTCGGTGCATAACGCTTTTGGTCCGATCGAGAAGGCCGGTGCGCTCGCTTCCACCGGCTTGCTGCATTGGGCAGCTGATCCGGCCGCCGTACTGCGCCATTGGCGTGCGGCGTTGCCGGCCGGCGGACGACTCCTGCTCGGCGTCCCGTGCGATCCTTGCCTCAACGAACTGCGCGACCTCATCGGCGAAGGGCCCGTGCGCTGGCGTGACGAACCCCAGTGGCTCGCCTTGCTCAAGGCCGCGCAGTTCGACGTCCATGCTCACGGCGTGCTCGAGTCCGAGGAGATCTATCCGAGTGCTTTGGACTTCTTACGACACCTGCATCGCAGCGGCGTGACCGGCGACCCGCGCTTTTCGCCGACCGAACTCAAGTCGCTCCTCCGCGACTACGGCCGCCTCAACGCGCGACCTGACGGCGTCGTCGCCACTTGGGCGTGGTTGCTGGTGGATGCGACCGCACGCTAAAGCGTGCGGTGGGGGAACTGCTGGCACGCTGCCATGCTGCGAAGCAGAGGGTAGGGCGGTGATTGCTATCGCCGCCGTTCGAGGCCGCATATGGCAAGTCATCGGGTATTGGCTAATCTCGCTGATTCTCTCGGTCCGTCCGCGAACGGACGTGATGGCAATCACGCCCCTGCCTTAGGTCCCTGCTTCGCAGCAGTTCACCATGCCAGCAGACCCCCTTGTTCGCGGATTATCCGCGGACGACCCCGAAGCGGAAGACAAGTTTCTGCGCGTAGGTTTCGCCGGGGCGCAGGATGCCGCTGGGGTAGCCAAGGCGGTGGAACGCGGGCTGGTTCGGCGAATCGGGGAAGAGTCCCGGTTCGAGGCAGAAGCCTTGGCGGAAGGCGAAGGGCTTGGCCCAGCGGCCTTGGACGGTGCCGGTGAGGAAGTTGCCAGTGTAGAACTGGAGGCCAGGGGCGTCGGTGAGGACTTCAAGCGTGCGGCCGGAGGTTGCTTCGGCGACGAAGGCGGCGGGCTTCAGCGATTCATCCGCGCCAAGGTCATAGCAGTGGTCGTAGCCGCGGCCACGGCGTAGCTGGTCGTGTGGTCCGCCGATACGTTCACCGATCGCATGCGGACGTCGGAAGTCGAACGGAGTGTTCGTCACGTCCATGAATTCGCCGGTCGGGATGAGCGCGGCCGTGACCGGCACGAGGCGGTCGGCGCGGAGCGTCACGCGGTGGTCGAGGATGCTGCCTTGGCCGGCGAGATTGAAGAAGACGTGGTTGGTCAGGTTACACGCCGTCGGGGCGTCGGTCGTCGCCGCGAAATCGATCGTCAGCTCGTCGGAGGCGTCGGGCAGGGTATAGGTGACGGTCACGGCGAGCGTGCCAGGGTAGCCCTCTTCGCCGTCAGGGCTGACATAGGTCAGGCGGACCGACGAAGCATCGGTCGTACGGATTGCTTCTGATTTCCAGGCGCGCTTATCGAGGCCCCGGAGGCCGCCGTGGAGATGGTTGCCGTTGTTGTTCTGGTCGAGGGCGATGGTGCGGTCGTCGATGGTCAGCTGGCCGTTCGCGAGGCGGTTGGCGTAGCGACCGACGGTGCTGCCGAGGAAGGGGTTGCCGGCGACGTAGTCTTCCAAGGAGCGCAGGCCCAGGGTGACTTCGCCGAGGCGGCCGTGGACGTCGGGGACGCGGATCGAGGTCAGCGTGGCGCCGAACTCGCTCACCGAGACTTCCATGCCACGGGCGTTGGTCAGCGTGTGGAGTTGGACCGGCTGCCCGTCGATCATGCCATGCTGGCGGCGCAGCGCGAGGCCGGCGCGACGCGAACGACGGACGATTAGGAATCCTGTCACCAGGAGGGTGCCGTAGGCCAGTGCTTCGGGGGAGAGCATGGGGGGAAGTTGTCGGACAGCAGGAGGGGCGGCAAATCAAAGAAATGCAGTGGGGGTCTACTGGCCGTGGCAGCTTTTGCTCAAAGGGAAACCGGAGACCGGATGATTGGCTCGGGTGTCTCGGGCAGGGCGGCGATTGCCATCGCCGCCGATCGAAGCCGCAGGAGGGAGTCGTCGGGTCTTGGCTAACCTATCTGACTGAACAAAAAGGCCGCCCGGTTGGGCGGCCTTTGGAGGACAGCACGTGGTGCTGTCCCTACCTGATGGCTTACTTCGTCTTCGTTTCCTTGGCGGCGGCGACGGAGGCGCCTGGGAGGAGCGTCGTCCAGTCGGCGGCGATGCGGACCGCTTCCTGCAGCTGGATGTCGTACTCCGGCCAGTCATCGTCTTCGAGCGGGTCGCGCATGCGGTTGGCCTTCTTGCTCTTCGCCGCGGCGCTAGCGCCTTCCTTCTTCTCTTGTTCGATGGCCGCGTTGAGCTTCACGTCGCTGACCTTGAAGGCCTTCTTCGTGTAGTCGGAAAGTTCGCGGCGGATCTGATCGCGGAATTCCAAGTCGTCCTTGCGCTCGGTGCGGCGCTGGTCGAGCGAGAGGGAGACATCCTTGCGGACCTGACGGCTCTTCGTCCAATCGATCGAACGGGAGAGGGTCAGGAACTCCGGGAGCTCGGACTGGCGGCGGGCGGAGCCGGCGGCGAGCTGGGCGATGAGGCTGTCGGAAAGCTTGGCCTTCAGCCAGTCGCCTTCGTCGGCCTTGGAGAGCGTCGGGGTGACGGAATCCCAAGGCAGTGGGCGGTCGAGGTCGGCTTCGGCGACGGGCAAGACCGAGTAGACGGACGGGACGACGATGTCGGCCGGCACGCCCTTCAGCTGGATGGACGAGCCGCTGGGCGCGTACCACTTCTGGATGGTGACCTTCACCGCGGACTTCAGGTTCTTGTCGAAGCGGCTCAGCTCGATGATGTTCTGGACCGAGCCCTTGCCGTGGGTGGTCGTATCTCCGACGATGATCGCGCGGCGATGGTCGCGCATCGCGCCGGCGAAGATCTCGGAGGCCGAGGCGGAGAGCTTGGAGGTCAGCACGACGAGCGGACCGTTCCAGGCCACCTTCTCGTCTTCGTCGCGGTAGTCTTCGGAGCGGCCTTGGCTGTCACGGACCTGGAGGACCGAGCCTTTCGGGATGAACAGGCCCGAGATATCGACCGCTTCGGTCAGCAGGCCGCCGCCGTTCTTCCGCAGGTCCATGATGAGGGCCTTCATGCCGAGGGCCTTGAGCTTGTTGATCAGTTGCTCGATGTCGGCGGAAGGGCTGGAGCCGGAGCCGTCGGGATTCTTGCCGTAGAAAGAAGGCAGGTCGATGACGCCGAGCAGCACCGTGCCGTTGCCGCTGGGCACTTCGAAGGCGCGGGCCGAAGCCATCTGGCCGACGAGCTTGATCTGGTCGCGCTTCAGCGTAATCGTCTTGCGACCGCCGCCGGCCAGGTCGAGGAGCAGTCGGACGGACGTCCCTTGCTTGCCGCGGATGCGGCTGATGGCCTTCGAGAGGCGCATGCCGACGATATCTTCGACTTCGCCTTGGGTGCCTTGGCCGACGCCGATGATCTTGTCGCCGGACTTGGCCTGACGGGAGAGATCGAGCGGGCCGCCGGGCAGGATGTCCTTGATGACGCAGAAGCCATCTTCGTCGGAGAGCGTGGCCCCGATGCCGACGAGGGAGTTGCGCATCGCGATCTCGAACTCTTCCAGCGACTGCTGAGAGAAGAAGGTCGAGTGCGGGTCGTACTGGCTCGAGTAGGAGTTGAGGAAGATCTCCTCGACCTCGTTCTGGTCGAAGTTGAGGTAGGTGCGGCCCTTGTCGTAGCGCTTCTTGAGGCGGGCGACGGCTTCCTTGGTCTTCTCGGGCGTGATTTCCGGGAGCGC
>CAIXQT010000129.1 GCA_903921665.1 uncultured Opitutia bacterium | reverse complement strand
TTGTCGGTGATCAGGACGATATTGCGCGTGAAGAACGGGCCGTGCGCGCCGCTCAGGTTGAGCAGCATGCTGTCATGCCCTGCGACCGGCACGACGCGGATGGATTGGATGAGCGGAGAGGACATTACGAAAGGGGTAGGGGTAGGGGGAGGGCAGCCTCAGGCCTTTGGCTTGGTGCGGGCGAGGAAGACCAGACCAGCGGCAAGAATCGAGCTGATGGCCAGGCCGTAGAGCCCGAATTGGACCGAGCCGGTGGCCTTCTCGAGGTGACCGAAGACCGTCGGAGCGACGAAGCCGCCGAGGTTGCCCAGCGAATTGATCAGCGCGATGACCGCGGCCGCGATGCGGACGTCGAGGTAGCCTTGCGGGATGGGCCAGAAGAGAGAGGAAGCGGACTTGAAGCCTAACGCGGCGAAGCAGATCGCGACGAACGCGAACACCGGTCCGCCGGTGGTGGACAGGAACATCCCCGTCGCGGCGATGACCAAGGCGCCCGCGACCCAGAGTTGCGGTCGCTTCCAGCGAGCGGCACCCGCGGCGGCGAGATACATGCCGAGGATGGAGATGGTCCAAGGCACCGAGTTCAGGAAGCCGACCTGGAGGTCGGTGAGATCACCCATCTTCCGGATGATGTTGGGTAGCCAGAATGTCGCGGCGTAGATCGTCAGCTGGATGGCGAAGTAGACGACGCAGAAGAGGATGATCTGCGGGTCGCGGAGCAGGCGGAAGATGCCGGGACGTTCGGTCTGGTTTGCCTCGCGCTCACGTTGCTCGGCTTCGATGGTCGTCTCCAGGGCCTTTTTTTCCTGCTCCGAGAGCCAGCGGGCGTCGCGGGGCAGGGAATCCAGCCAGAACCAGGCGCCGACCCCGATGACGACGGAGAAAAGTCCTTCGACGAAGAGCGTGCTCTGCCAGCCCTTCAGGCCGAGCAACGAGGTCTTCATGAGGGCGCCGGAGAGGGGGCCGGAGAGGATGGAGGCGATGGCCGATCCGCTCAGGAACAGTGCGATGGCCTTGCCGCGTTCGGCAGAGGGCAGCCAGCGGGTGAAGTAGTAGATGACGCCCGGGAAGAAGCCGGCCTCGGCCGCCCCCAAGGCGAAGCGGAGGAAGTAGAATTCATTCTCGTTCCGGGCAAAGGCCATCAGTGAGGCCACGACCCCCCAGGAGATGGTGATACGCGTCAGCCAGACACGGGCGCCGAATTTCTGCAGCAGGATATTCGACGGGACCTCGAAGATCGCGTAACCGATGAAGAAGAGTCCGGCACCTAGGCCGTAGGCGGCGCTATCGAGCCCGAGGTCCGTCTTGAGGTGTTGCTGGATGAAGCCGACGTTCACGCGGTCCAGATAGTTCACGATGAACATCAGGATGAACAGCGGCAGGATGCGCCGTTTCACCTTCGTGACGGCGTCGCTCAGGTGTCCGGCATGGTCGGCGGCGAACTCTTGCATGGCGAATTACTTGACGCCGGCTTTGGCGATAAGGGCGGCGAGCTGCTCGACTTCGGCCGGCTTGAGGTCGGTCAGCGGAGCGCGCACGGGTCCTGCGCCGTGGCCGACGACGGTGGCGCCGGCCTTGATGATGCTGACGGCGTAGCCGGCGCTCTTGTTGCGGAGCTCAAGGTAAGGCAGGAAGAAGGTGTCGAGCAGGCGATTCTGCGTGGCGTGGTCGTCCTTCGCGACGGCATGGTAGAAGTCCATCGCGGTCTGCGGGATGAAGTTGAACACGGCGGAAGAGTAGACCGGCACGCCCATGGCCTTGTAGGCTGCGGCGTAGACCTCAGCGGTCGGCAGGCCGCCGAGGTAGCTGAAGCGATCGCCCATGCGACGACGGATGGAGACCATGAGTTCGATGTCGCCGAAGCCATCCTTGTAACCGATGAGGTTGGCGTTGTCGGCGGCGAGCTTCTCGAGGTGGTGAGGCTGGAGGCGGCAGACGTTGCGGTTGTAGACGACGACGCCGATCTTCACCGACTTGCAGACCTGGTCGACGTGGGCCGCGACACCATCTTGGTTGGTCTCCGTCAGGTAATGCGGCAGCAGCAGGATGCCCTTCGCTCCGAGGCGTTCGGCTTCTTGGGCATATTGGATCGCCACGCGGGTCGGGCCGCCGGCGCCGGCGAGGATCGGCACGAGGCCGTCGCAGGTGTCGACCGCGGTCTTGATGACGGAGGAATACTCCTTGGGCTCGAGGGAGAAGAATTCACCCGTGCCGCCGGCGGCGAAGAGCGCGGTCGCGCCGTAGGGTGCGAGCCACTGCAGCCGCTTGGCGTAGCTCGGGGCGTCGAAGTCGCCGTTGGCCTTGAAGTCGGTGATCGGGAAGGAGAGCAGTCCGGAGGAGAGGACCTTCTGGAGTTCGAGGGGGGACATGGAGGAAAGGTAGAAGCGGTTGGCGGTTAGATCAGATCGCAGAATTCGAGCGGGTGCCGTTGACGAGACGGGAGAGGCCGAGGGGATTGGCGTTCTGCAGTTCGGCGGGCAGGCTGGCGTCAGGATAGTTCTGGAAGCAGACCAGGCGCGTGAAGCGGTAGATGGCGTTGGAGCCGACGGAGGTCGTGCGGCCGTCGGACAGCGAAGGATAGGGGCCGCCGTGCACGATGGCATGCGAGACTTCGACGCCGGTCGGGAAGCCGTTGACCACCACGCGGCCGGCAACGGCCTCGAGGCGGGCGATGAGCGCAGCGTGCTGGGCGAGCTCGGCGTCGGTGCCGTGGATGGTCGCGGTCAGATTGCCGTGCAGGGCGCCGAGGACGGCGTCGACTTCATGCTGATTGGCGCACCAGATCACGAGCGAGCTCGGGCCAAAGATTTCTTCTTGTAGGGAGCCGTCGGCGACAAAGGTCTTCGCGTCGGTCGCGAAGAGCGTCGCGACCGCGCGGTTCGGCTGTCCGCTGGATTTACCTTGGGCCACGACTTTGACGCCGGCCTTGGCGGAGCGGGCGGTCAGGCCTTTCTGGTAAGCCTGGTGAATTCCAGCGGTGAGCATCACCCCGTCGGCGCAGTCGGTGAAGAGGGCGGAGAGCTTGTTGACGAAGGATTCCGCGGCGGCGGAGCGGGTCAGGACGATGAGTCCCGGCTGGGTGCAGAACTGACCGACGCCGAGGGTGCAGGAACCAAGGAGGCCGGTGGCGATGGCTTCGCCTCGCGATGCCAGGGCTCCTTCGAGCAGGACGACAGGATTGACACTGCTCATTTCGGCATAGACCGGAATCGGGGTCGGACGGGCGGCGGCGGTGTCCATGAGAGCGCGACCACCGGCGCGGGAGCCGGTGAAGCCGATGGCGCGCAGGGTGGGGTGCTTGGCGACCTGCTGACCGATGACGCGGCCTTCGCCCATGAGGAGAGAGAACGTGCCTTCAGGGAGGCCGTTAGCCTTCACGGCGTCGACGATGAGGCCGCCCATGATCTCGGCCGTACCGATGTGCGCGTGGTGCGCCATCACGATGACGGGGCAGCCCGCGGCGAAGGCCGAGGCGGTGTCGCCGCCGGCGACGGAGTAGGCGAAGGGGAAGTTACTCGCGCAGAAGACGGCGACAGGGCCGATCGGACGGAGCTGCGAGCGGTGGTCAGGCTTCGGAAGGGGCTTGCGGTCCGGATTGGCGGTCTCGATGCGCGCGTCGAGCCAGTCGCCTTTTTCGACGAGATCGGCGAAGAGGCGCAGCTGGCCCATCGTGCGGCCGATCTCACCTTGGCACCGGGCTTCGGGCAGGCCGGTTTCCTGGGTGGCGCGGGCGACGAGCGCGGGGGTCGCCGCTTCGATGCGCGTAGCGATATCGCGGAGGAAGGCGGCCTTCTGCTTACCTGAAAGCGCGGCGAGAACCGGGGTAGCTTGGGCGGCCAGTGCGCAGGCCTTATCGGCCTCGGCGGCCGTGGCCGGGAAGAAGTCCGGTTCCAGCGCCGTCGCCGTGGCCGGATTGATCGCCCGGTAGGGAGCGGCGGCGGATTGGCCGCGGGTGAAACCGATGAAAGAGTGACCGAGGAGGGACGACATGGGAGAGGGGTAGGGCATAGGGGTGGCCTCGTCCGGAGGCAAACAAGATAGGCCGTGGGTTCGGATTGCAGGGTAGGGTATTCGGGTAAGCATACGGGGAATACTGCCATGCGATTCGCCTTATTCAGCGGACTATTGATGACCCTGGCGCTCGGTGGTGCCGACCGCCCCAATATCATCGTCATCTTGGCCGACGACCAGGGCTTCGGAGACTTTTCCGCTAACAATCCGCAAAGTAAGATCCCCACGCCGCATCTCGACGCGTTGGCGAAGGGCGGGGTGCGTTTCACGGATGGCCACACGTCCTCTGGCGTCTGCACCCCGACCCGCTATAGCCTGCTGACCGGACGCTATCATTGGCGCACGCGCCTGCAGTCTGGCGTCCTCGGCGGTTTCTCGCCGCCGCTCATCGCCAAGGGCCGTCTCACCCTCGCCAGCATGCTTAAGCAACAGGGCTACGCTACGGGTTGCTTCGGCAAATGGCACCTCGGCATGAGCTTCCCGATCGCCGGCGGAGGCTTCGCGGACGATGGCGGGGAATATTCGAAGACGCCGAAGAACGTCGGGATGATCGATTTCGCGGGAGACATCATCGGCGGACCGGTCGACCATGGCTTCGATACCTTCTACGGGATCAGTGCTTCGCTCGACATGCCGCCGTTCGTCTGGATCAAGGACCGTCGCATGACCGAGATCCCGAGCGCGACCAAGACCTGGCTGCGGACCGGTCCCGCCGGCCCGAAGTTCGAGGCCGTCGACGTCATGCCGTCCGTCATCGACCACACGATCGCGTTCATCGAGGCGCAGCGGAAGGCCGACCCGGCCAAGCCATTCTTCGCTTATGTGCCGCTGAACGCTCCGCACACGCCGATCGTCCCGACCAAGGAATTCGAAGGTTCCAGCGGTATCAGCCCGTACGCTGACTTCGTGAAGCAGGTCGACCATGACGTCGGCCGCCTGCTGGCTTCGCTCGATAAGCAGGGCCTGACGGAGAACACCCTCGTTGTCTTCACGGCCGACAACGGCTGCTCGACGGCGGCCAATATCCCTGAGCTCCAGAAGGCCGGCCATGAGCCGAGTTATGTCTATCGCGGCAACAAGGCCGACCTCTATGAAGGCGGCCATCGCGTGCCGTTCGTCGTCCGCTGGCCAGCCAAGGTGAAGCCAGGCGTCTCGTCCGCCCTTGTCGGCCAGATCGACTTGCTGGCGACCTTCGCGGAGATCGCCGGCGCGGCCGTGCCGGCGGCGATGGCCGAGGACAGCGTGAGTTTCCTTCCGGTCCTGCGCGGTGAAAAGACCGAGGTCCGTCAGGTGATCGTGAGTCAATCCATCAACGGCAGCTTCGCGATCCGCGACGGACAGTGGAAACTTTGCCTCAGCGCTGGTTCGGGTGGTTGGAGTTCTCCCCGGCCGGGTCCGGAGGAAGCGGGTCTGCCTGCGGTGCAGCTTTATGACCTGTCGAAAGATCCCGGTGAGCGGAATAACCTGCAGGCCGAATTCCCTGAGCGTATCGCCGCGATGAAGGCCGAGCTCGAGAAGATCATCGCCCGCGGTCGCAGTACGCCTGGGGTCGAACTGGCGAACGACGTCTCCGTCCAGCTCATCAAGAAGAGTCCCGCCGGCAAGGCCAAGGCGAAGGCCAAAAAGTGATCAGTCGGCGAGCTGCGCGATCAGCTTGAGCGTCTCGAGCGGCGCCTTGTGCGTCTTCGCGGCGTTATGCAGGCCCGGAGGCAGCATCTCGATCGCCATGGCCTTCAGTTCCTCGAGGCGCGCGCAGAGTTTGTCGAGGCAGGCGTCGGCTTCGTTTTCGTCGGCCCAGACGTCGTAGATGGTCACCATCTCGCCGGGTTTGTCGCCGTCGATCTCGCCTTCGCCGACTTCATAGTCGCAGTCGAGGAGCTCGTCCCAGAAGTTGGCGTCGAGGTCGAGGGCGTCCTCGAGCTCGTAGAGGCGGATGCCACTCATCCATTCGTTAAGGAGCGTGAAGGCCTCGCGATGGGCCGGGAGGACTTCGGTGAAGGTGTCCCGGATGCCGACCGCGATGAGCGTCAGGCCGTCGACGGTGTCACCCAGCTGCGGGCCATCGAAGGGAGGAGTCGGTTCGGAGGACATGCGGAAAAGGGATGAGGGGTGGGGCCGTAAGCGCCAGCCAAATAGTGGCGGCTGACAGGGGTCAGGCCTGGATTTCGGCGAGGAGCTTCTCGAGTCCCTGGCCGTAGCGCACGTAGGAGTCGAACCGTTCCTTGGGGGATGCTTTCGTGCCTTCGCCAAGGTGGACGATGCTGGCGACATGGGGCTCGATCGAGACCCCTGCCTTGTAGCCCTTGCGGATGAGGTCGGTGAGGATCTCCCGCACGAGGGCGTCGCCTTCGCCGGCGTAAGTGAAAGAACTGCTCTTGCCGCCGGCCGGATTACGCCGGCAGTCCTTGATGTGGACGTATTCCACATAAGGCAGGATCTCGCGGTAGAAGGGCATCGTCTCCTGGCCGTACGAGACCGTGTTGCCGATGTCGAAGAGGTAGCGGACGTTGGGATGATCGACGCTTTCGATGAACCGACGGGCGTGCGCGCCGGAAAGGCCGCCCCAGCCTTCGCAGTTTTCGTGGAGCAGCATGATGCCGCCATCGGCGGCGAGCTTGGCCATCTCCTTGTAGCGGCGGACGCCTTCGTCGCGCCAGGTGTCTTCGGAGACTTCGCCGCGGACCCAGCTCATCGTGCGGACGAACTTCGTGCGCGTGCGTTGCATGCGTGGGATAAGCACCTTGAGATCGGTGAGATCGGTGGCGAAATCTCCCGTGATGGGCCGGCTCCAGTTCCCGATGGCTGAGGCGTAGCTGCTGACGCGCATGCCGGCGGCTTCGATCTTATCGACGGACTGCTTGAACTCCTCGTCGCTCACGGACGGGCCGGAAAACTGTTTACCATTGAGGAGGCGAAGCTCGAGGGCCTTCCAGCCGAGGGCCTGATGCGCGGAGATCTGGCCGTCGATGTCATCGGCGGCTTCGTCAGCGAGGCCCGAGAGGGGGAAGGGGGCGGTGAACATGGTGCAGAGTGGAGGCCTGAATTGATGGCTGAATCGAGGACTGAATCGAGGGCAGAATTGAATCTGGAATGGGGTTCGGCTTGCGGGGGTAAGGGTATGGGCGGATAACTGGCTCATGAGATTCGCCCCGATCTTGCTCTGCTGGTCCGTCCTGTGCGTCGCCGCCGAACCGGTGCGCAAGTTGAAGGTCTTCATCTTGGCAGGGCAGTCCAACATGGAAGGCCAGGCGGTCGTCGACCTGACCGGGCGTGACTACAACCAAGGGAAGGGCACCTTGGTCGAAGTGATGGCCCGCCCGGGTAATGCCGGGCGCTTCGCCCATCTTAAGGACAAGGATGGCAAGTGGGTCGTGCGTCAGGACGTCTGGGTCCGCTATCAGCGGGAGAAACGGCCGCTCCTGCTCGGGGGATTGTCGGTCGGCTACGCCGTCTATGGCGGCAAGCACCACTTCGGTCCGGAGTTCCAGTTCGGCCACGTGGTCGGCGATGCTTATCGCGATCAGGTCCTGCTCATCAAGGCCGCCTGGGGAGGAAAGAGCCTGTACCGTGATTTCCGTCCGCCGAGCGCCGGCGGCGAGGTGGGGCCTTATTATCGTAAGATGGTCGCCGAAGTCCGTGAGGCGTTGGCTAACCTCAAGAGGGATTTCCCGGCTTACGACGGCGCGCCGGTCGAGCTGGCAGGCTTCGTCTGGTATCAGGGTTGGAACGACGGCGTGGATCCGAAGACCGCCATCCCGGAGTACGAGCAGAACCTGACGCACCTGATTCATGACGTCCGTAAGGAGTTCGGCGTGCCGAGACTTCCCGTGATCGTCGGCGAACTGACGGGCGCGTGGGTCGACGCCCCGAAGGAGTGGACGGCCTTGCGCAACGCCCAGGCCGCCGTCGCCAGACGCCCTGAATTCAAGGACAACGTCCTGTTCGTCCCGACTCGTGATTTCGTCCGCAAAGCGGAAGACTCCCCCAACCCGGGCCACGGCCATCATGAGTTCGGCAACGCCGAGACCTACTTCCTCGTCGGTGATGCCTTGGGTAAGGCCGCCGTCCAGCTCGCCGGACGCGACCGTCAGGTCCGCGATGTCCGGGGCTGGACGCTGCGCATCGACGAGCGTCTGATCGAGAAGGACGCTGCGGTCGTCGAGAAGGCCGTCGGTCTGCTCGACAAGCACCTCGAGACGGTCGTCCGCCTGGTGCCCGCCAAGGCCGTCGCGGAACTGAAGAAGACGACGCTGAATTTCACCCTGCCTTATTCCAGCGTCCGTTCGACGGCCGAATACCATGGCGGATTGGAATGGGTCAAGCAGGCCGGACGTGAGATCGCCTTGGCGAAGTCCGTCGAGTTCACGAACGTCGAGCGTTTCGAATTCGAGACGAAGCGGATGCCGGTCTTCGTGCTGCATGAGCTGGCGCACGCTTATCACGACAAGGTCGTCCCGGGCGGCTACCAGAATCCAGACATCCTTGGCGCCTATAGGCAGGCGAAGGCATCGGGAACCTATGATGCCGTGAAGCGCTGGACCGGCGAGAAGTTCGCGGACAAGCCGTCGAAGGCCTACGCGATGACCAATCAGATGGAGTATTTCGCGGAGAGCACGGAGTCGTACTTCGATCGCAACGACATGGAGCCCTTCGATCGTCCCGAACTCCTGATCAAGGATCCCGGCATGCTCAAGGTGATCGAAAAGATCTGGGGCGTCGGCGGCAAATAGGACTCCTTGGAGGGTTGGACTTGCCCCTCGCACCATGATGGCGATGAGTCATGACATGAGATTCGCCCCGATTTCATGGTTGGTCGCCTGCCTGATGTTCGCCGCGTCTTCCTTCGCAGGAGACCCGCAGCGCATTCTTTTCATCGGGAACAGCTATACCGGCGTCAATAAACTGCCGAATGTCTTCCTCGAGCTGGTGAAGGATGCCGGACGTCCCGCCCCCGTGGTCAAGTCTTCGACCCCCGGCGGACGTACCCTGAAGCAGCACCTCGCGATCGCTGGGAGCGTCAAGCTCATCGAGGAAGGTGGCTGGGATGTCGTCGTGCTCCAGGGGCAGAGCCAAGAGCCGGCGATCGCCGAGAAGGACGAAACGGTCCGCAAGGAATTCCTCGAGGGAGCGGCCGAGCTGTGCAAGCGCGTCCGGGCCAAGAGTCCCAAGGTAAAAATCTATTTCTATGAGACGTGGGCCCGTCACCCCGACTACTGGACGATGCCCGGCAAGAAGGGGCCTGATGTCGGCGCCGATCCCAAGGAAATGCAGGCACGCTTACGTAAATGGTATGGCCTCGTGACGCGGGATAATGGCGCGACCTTCGTCCCCTGCGGGGATGCTTGGGAGCTCAACTATGCCTCGGCGACGGCGATCCGTCTGCATGCGAAGGATAATTCCCACCCCGAATTCATCGGCACTTACCTCAATGCCTTGATTTTCTTCGGTAAGATCTACGACGTAAAGGCGCCGGCACCGAAGTGGTTCGGTGGGCTGGACGAGGCTCAGGCGAAGTGGATGCAGGGCTACGCCATCCAGGTCTTGAAGTAAGGCTCAGGGCGTCAGTCCGGCCGCGCGCAAGGCGGTCGCGTGGACGGCGATGTCGTGATCGCCCGACCAAGCGAAGGCTTGTCCCCCTGCGAGCACCCGGTGCAGGTCGCGGAATTCTTCGTCATAGCGTCCCTTCGGGACATCGAGCGCGAAAGTATTCTCGCCCTTCTTGAAGCGGGGCTCGGCGAACATGACCATCTTGTCGCCGACTTGGCGGCAGACTTTGGCCGTGCCGCGGGCTTCGTCCAGCCGCAGGATGCCTTTGCCGGATTCCAGCGGGCTGATTTCCATCGCCCCGCGGGTGCCACGGACTGCGATGGAGCGGTGTGGTCCCCCGAAGGGGTCGGCATGGTTGCAACGGATCGTGACGGTCGCCTTAGGGTAGGAAAGGACGGCCAATTGGTTATCGACGAACGGGTCTTGCGGCGCGCGGGTCGCATTACCGAAGGCCTGGACTGAGGTCGGCGGACCCATGAGCGTGACGATCGTGTCCACCAGATGGCAGGCGAGTTCGTACATGCCGCCGCCAGGTAGCTGCGCGAAACGCTTGCGTGTGCCTTCGTCGATCAGCTTGCCCATCGAGGCATCGATTTCCATCACTTCGCCGAGCCAGCCCTCTTTGACGGCCTCGACGAGGAGTCGGATGGCCGGGTTGTAACGGAGCATGTAGCCCATCTGGACGGTCAGATTGTGCTCGGCCGCATAGCGGCGGAGCGCCACGAAGTCCGCGTGTCTCTCGGCGCCGGGCTTATCGAGGTGGATGTGCTTGCCGGCCTTGAGCGCGGCGAGCGCGGCCCGCGCGGAGTCTTCTAGCGTGGTCTCGATGACGACGGCTTGGATGGAGCGGTCAGCGAGGATTTCCTCTTCCGTCAGGTATTTCAGGCCGGCGAAAGACTTCGCTTTCTGAGCGGAAGCCTGGCGGGCGGCGATCGGCTCGGCGAAGCCCACGACGGCATAGAGGTCGGGCAGCGAACGTAGCGCGTCCATCTTGCCCGAGGCATGGGCGTGGGAAGTGCCAATCTGGGCGATGCGAATCCGGGCGGACGAGTCGGCCGCCAGCAGCCGGGCGAAAGGGGCCATGGCCAATCCGGCCAGCAAGGTGCGGCGGTGCATCATTTGAGGAGCCAGGTGGCCGCGGCGGTTTTCGCGTCGGTTCCGTCGATATTCAGGGTGGCGGAGCGGAAGAGCGTGTGATCCTTCTCGCCGGCGACCCAGAGGGGGCGGTCCGAGGCGACGCAGAGCAGGCCGGGGACATCGAGATACTTGGAGCCACCGGGCAAGAACATCGGGTCACGATAATCAAGCAGCTGGCCGAAGCGGAAGCCGCCAGTCTCGACGGCGGCTTTGTCGATGGCTCCGCCGCTGACGGCGCGTGCGGCGGCGGCGACGACGCCCATCTTGCCGAAGCCGGCAAGGGAGACCTTCTTCACCGCCGGCTGGGAGCTGTCGCGCGTGGCTCGGAGGTATTGCGTGATCGTCAACACGTCGTGCACGCGCTGGGCGAAGAGCGCGTGGTTGTAGCCGAAGGTATAGGCGGGGACTTCGCGGGGGCCGGCCACGACGCGCGTCTGCTTCAAGCCCTTGACGTCCTGCTGGAAGAGGTCGGCCGTGAGCACGCCGATGCCGCGGTCGATAAGGGTCTGCAGTTCGGGGCGAATGCTTCCGTCCGCAAGGCGGGCGGAGCCCTTGCCGGCGTCGTCGAGCCAGATCACCACTTCGCCGGTAGGATTGACGGGTTGCAGCCAGTCGATCGTGACTTCTTCGCCGTAGGTCGCGTTGAGCAGCTTACCTTGGGTGCGGAAGTGCGAATCACGCCACTGCGTGCTCGCGTCCGGGAAGCCGACCGCTCCGGCCTGGGCGTAGGGTCGACCGATGAGCGATTCGATCGCCGGGCGCAGGACTTGCTCGCGGCCTTCGGGCGTCTTGGCGGCGGCGCGAAGCTGCTGCTCGGCGTCGGACTTCAGCCATTTGAGCAGGCCACGTTCGAAGTCGGCATCGTCGGCCTTCGGCGCCGGGTGCTCCGCATCCCAGACGGTCAGTTTTTCCTTGGGCAACGGGACGTAATCCTTTTCGACGATG
>CAIXQT010000128.1 GCA_903921665.1 uncultured Opitutia bacterium | reverse complement strand
GTGAACGACGCGACGAAGAGCGCGACGCCGAACATGATCTTCCACCAGAGCGGAGTCTCTTCTTCGACGATGCCGCAGACCTTGTCGGTGATCCAGTGGAAGCCGCGGTTGTTGAGGATCAGCGGGGAGCGCGGGAGCTCGGCTGGGCGAACCTTATCGAGGATCGCGGGGCGCTCGGAAGAGCTGTCGTGGGCGTGAGCCATGGGACGGTGGTCGTTTAAGGGTTATTTGGCGTGATGCTCGGCGCCGTGGACGGGCTTCGCGTGGGCGTCGCCGTGCGCCGGGGCGCCGTGCGATTCGCGACCGGCCATCTCGGCGCGGGAAAGCGGGACGAGGCTGGCGCCGGGCATGCGGAGGTTGAGGTTGCGCAGCTTGGCCTGGTAGGTCGTGCGCGGGCGGGTGTTGAGGTAGGTCAGCGCGCCGTAGGAACGGGTCGAGGCCTTGGCCTTGGCGACGCGGGACTTCGGATCGGTGATGTCGCCGAACTCGATCGCGCCGGCCGGGCAAGCCTGCTGGCAGGCGACCTGGATGACGCCGTCGCGGACGTTGATGTCAGCCGAATTGCGGGCGCGGACCTTGGCCTGGATCTTGGCTTCTTGGATGCGCTGGACGCAGTAGGTGCACTTTTCCATGACGCCGCGCATGCGCACGGAGACGTCGGGGTTCTTCTGCAGTTGCGGCAGGTCGGCCGGATCCTTCACGGCCTTCTCCGGTCCGAGGGGGCCTTCGTAGTAGTGGCCGTCGACGCGCTTGTTGAAGTCGAGGAAGTTGAAGCGGCGTACCTTATAAGGGCAGTTGTTCGCGCAGTAGCGGGTGCCGATGCAACGGTTGTACGCCATGGTGTTGAGACCCTGGTCGTCGTGGACGGTGGCGTTGGCGGGGCAGACGGTCTCGCACGGGGCGGTCTCGCAATGCTGGCAGGCGACGCCCATGAAAGTGACCTGCGGGTCTTCGGGGATCGCGTTGCCGGCGGCGGCACGGCCGTCGAAGAAGTAGCGGTCCAGGCGGATCCAATGCATGTTACGGCCCTTGAGCACCTGCTCGCGGCCGACGACGGGGATGTTGTTCTCGGACTGACAGGCGGTCACGCAGGCGTTGCAACCGGTGCAGGTATTCAGGTCGATCGACATGCCCCACTGCTGGAGGGCGGGGAACTTGTCTTCGTGTCCCTTCCAGACAGCGACGTTCGGAGCGACGGAGTGGGCCGGGTGCTCGTAAGCGGAATTACCGCGGGGCGTCGTGGTCGCCTTGAGGGACGGAGCCATGGCGCCGTCCTTGCCGTAGACGGCAGGAGCGTGGCCATCGATGCCGAGCTTGGCGAAATCCTTGTTCGCCTTCAGGTCTTCGACGTTGCCTTCGCGGACGATGTCACGGCCTTCCATCGACCAGTGGTCCTGCATGTTGCCCACGGCGACGGTGTCGCCGGTCAGCGTGAGCTTCACGCCCGTGCGGACGGCAGGCGCCGAGGCGCCGACGAAAGGATAGGCGTCGAAGCCGTTGCCGACGTTGCGGCCGGCGAGACGCTCAGGGACGCGCATGGCGACGCGGCCGCCGACGCGACGACCGAAACCGAGCTGCAGGCCGACGGTATGATCCGCCATGCCCGGCATGATGAAGAGCGGACCGGTGACGGTCTTGGCGCCGAGGGTCAGCGTGGCGACGCGACAGATGAGGCGACCGTCGACGAGCTGGTTGATGTTCCGGTTGAGGGCCCCGATCTTGTTGATGAACATCGCGTCCGGCTCGATGGCGAGCTTGGCGGCGAGCTTGGGGCTGACGAGGATGACGTTTTCCCAGACCGTCTTGGACATGGGATCCGGAGCCTCGGCGAGCCAACCGTTGTTGGCGGAAAGACCGTCGCCGGAGTGGACGCTCGGCACGAGGCGGACTTCGAGGGAGTCGAACGAAAGGGCCGGAGCGGCGAAAGCCTTGATCTGCTCGGCGCCGACGGCGGGCTTGGCCGCGGCGAAAGCGGAACCGGCGAGGACGCCTTCGGCGAGCCAGGCGGCGAAGGCTTCGTCGGAAGCATTCTTCGAAAGCGCGTTGAAGGTCTCGCGGACGAGCGCGTGCGGGGATTTGTCGGAACCGGCGAAAGGCGCGAGGACGTCGAGTTCGGTGACCGTCGCGAAGAGCGGGTCGATCATCGGCTGCACCGGGACGTAAGCACCGTTGAGCGTGCGGCCGTCGGACCAGCTCTCGAGGTAATGGGAAGCGGCGAGGAAGGTTCCGCCGGCGGCCTTCACGGCGGCGGAGGTCTCATCGAAGGATGCGCCATGGTAACCGAGGCGGACGACGGTCTTGGCGGCCTTGATGGCGGCGCTG
>CAIXQT010000127.1 GCA_903921665.1 uncultured Opitutia bacterium | reverse complement strand
TTCTCGAAGGCGATCGGCGAGACGAGCACCAGGCGCGGAGCGGTCTTGCCATTGTAGGCCTTGGTCAGGGAATGCGCGACGAAGGCGTCGACCTCGGCTTCGTAGTTCGCGGCGCGTCCGGGACCGTCAAACGATTCGTTGTAACCGAAGAACGCGACGACGGTGTCGGCCTTCAGGTGGAAGAGCCACTGGTCGGGCGTGGAGAAGAAGCCCTTGCCGTTATGCTGGGCGTATTCGGGATGGAACTGCTCGGCGCCCGGGAAGGCCCACTGGCTGGCGCGGGCGGGATGCGGACGGAAGGCCGGGGTGTCACCCGAGCGCCCCATGTTGCGGACGATCAGGTTCTGTTCCGGGAAGCGGAGTTGCAGCTCGGTCTCGAGGCGGCCGTAGTAGGTGTCGCGCTCGGCGAAGCCGTTACCGATGAAGACCACGCGCTCGCCGGAAGCGGGCGGTGCGACCTTTTGGCTGCGCTGCGTCGTCGCGGCCGGCGGGTTCTCGGCCGGGGCGTGCGGCGTGGGCGAGCCCTTGCTGTTGTCCGGCCAGTTGGCGGCGTTGGCCTTGGCTTCCTTGCTGGTCAGCTTGGAGTGATCGGTGACCGGCTTGTCGGCGGCGATCAGGCCGGCGGACAGGGTGGCGACAAGCAGGAGGAAGGCGCGTGACTTCATGAGAGGGATGGTCGGCATATTTATATGCCTGACCCAGGATTATCCAGCCCGACTTCGTCTCAGTCTGGCCCTGTTTACCTCAGCTGACCCGACCTGTCCGCCTTACTGCTTCCAAGTCTGCTTCAGCGAAGCCCAGACCCGACCGATCAGGAACACGCAGGCGGCAAGCACGACGACATGGCCGACGGTCCAATACCACTGGACCTTCGGGTCGGCGGCATGCAACAGGCCGAAGATGCAGAAGGCGCCGGCCGCCGACAGGAACAGCATCCGCACGACCAGCAGGAAAAGGAGCATGAACTTCACGATGGGAAGTTGGGCGTACGGCGTATGTCCGTCAAGGAAGGCTCACTGGTTAGATGACTGAGTCGATGGCTGCGTCGATGACGGAGGGCTGAATGGAAGAGGTGATGGCTGAATCGATGACAGAGGGCTGAATCGAGGGCTGAATGGATTTAGGCCGCCACCCGCCACCCGAATCTTTGCCTCTCCATTGGCTATCTAGCCCTGGCCCCGGCCCAAGCCCTGACTCTGTCTCTACCTTTGCACTTTTGCACAGGAGCTCCGCTCCGATTTGCACCTTTGCACGGCCTTTTGCCTCTCTCGTGCCCCCGTGTCACCTTGCCCACATGCCCCCCTCGAGGCTCCGCCGCACTCACTTCAGCGTCAAGGTCACGCGCCGCAGATCCATGACGCTCTTGCCGCGGACTTCCGGGGCGCGGAGCTTGAGCTCGCCTTTGCCAGGTTCGAGCCGGACTTCGCCGAGGGTCATGGTGCGGAAGTCGCGCATGGTAGACTCGCCGTGCGGACGGGGCAGGGTGTCCTGCTCAGGCTTGAGCGGGCTGTCGAAGGCTTCGGTGATCTTGCCTTTGAGCAGGGTGCCTTCGAAGGAGAATTCCAAGGGGGTGCCGACGGCATCGGCCGGGCAGGCGTAATCCAGCGTGACAATGTAAGTGCCAGCGGTGACTACCTCGACGTTCCAGACGGCGGCGTCCTCGGGCTTCGTCCAGTTCACGAAATAGGAAGAGTTCGGCGCCGCGGCGCTGCGTCGCATCTGGCCTCGCGGTTCGCCGTCGCGCGCCGGCAGCATGGTCGTCGGGAACTCGCGGTAGCCGACGTGGAGCGGGCGCGGATCAACGGCGTTGCCGGGTCCGTTTGCGCCCTTGCCCTTGCCTTTGCCGCCCGTAGGTGCGGCGATGCCCATTTCCTTGCGCCACGCAGCGATCGATGCGACAAGTTCCTGGGCTAGCTCAGGCTGTTTGGACTGGACCGGCGTGGTCTGGCCGGGGTCGGCGACCATGTCGAAGAGATTGCCCGCGCCATCGAGACGATGGGTCTGAGTGCGCACGCTGATGTTATTACCCCACGTGTTGAAGATCTGCCGCGGAGCCCAGTCGGCGTCGTGCCCGGTCTTGAGTAACGGCGAGAGGTCGCGGCCGTCGCGCGGGCGGTCGCCGACCCGCTTCACGCCGGCCAAAGCTTCTAGCGTTGACGCGAGATCAATGGCGCCGGCGATGGGCTTCACCTGCGAGCCGGCGGCGATCTTGCCCGGCCAGCGGATGAAGAGGGGCGAGCGGACGCCGCCTTCGTCGGTAGTCGCCTTGGTGCCTTTCATGCCCCCGGTCCAGCGATGGCCGTTGGGCCCGTTGTCGGAGAAGTAGACGACGATGGTATCGTTCTCGAGATTCAATTCCTTGAGCTTGGCGAGGATTCGCCCGACATTGCGGTCTTGGTTCTCGACCATTGCCAAAGCACAGCGGGTCTCATCGGGCTTCTCGGCTTGGGCGTTCGTCGCGGTCTGGCTGAGGGGTTTGTCCTTGAAGCGGGCCCAGTCCGAGGCGGGGGCCGACCACGGCGAATGCGGCGTGGTGAACGGCACGAAGCACAGGAATGGCCTGGACTTGTTGCGATCGATGAACTGCAGCGCTTTGTCGGTGAGGACGTCGACGATGTAGCCCTGCGACGTCTTCATGACTCCGTTATGCTCGAGCGGCGCGTCGAAGTATTCGCCCCAATGGCCGGAAGTGTAGCCCCAGAAGGTGTCGAAGCCGCGGGCGAGCGGGTGATACGGCCATTGGCTGCCGTTGTGCCATTTACCGAAGAGCCCGGTGACATACCCGGCGCGCTTGAAGGAGTCTGCCACGGTCTTCTCGTCGGGGTTCATGCGCTCCTGTCCGGTGGACACTCCGTAGACGCCGAGGCGACGGTGGTAACGCCCGGTGAGAAACTCGGAGCGGGTCGGGGCGCAGACGGGCTGCACGAAGAAGCGGTCGAAATGTGCGCCGGCCTTGGCGATGGCGTCGATGTGCGGCGTGGCGACCTGGCGGTTACCGTTGAAGGAATAATCACCCCAACCGGCGTCATCGGCAAGCAGTACGACCACGTTAGGCTGCGTCGCGGCGGTCAGCCGATAAACGATGAGGAGCAGGCAAGCGAGGGCGAGGCGCATGGGGGTGCGCTCAAGATGGATGATAACTGGCAGGGATAAAGGATAGATGATGCGTGATCGACCATGCCCGCCACCCGCCACCTGGGGCTGCCACCCGCCACCCGAAGCGATGCCTCTCCATCGACTAACTAGCCCGAGCCCCGGCCCTAGCCCTTCCCCAGTTTTAACTTTTGCACCTTTGCACAGGAGCGCCGCTCCGATTTGCACCTTTGCACGGTCTCTTTGCCTCTCCCCATGTCACCGTGCCCACGTGTCCCCTCTGCTATGGTGCCTCTGCTTCGCAGCATGCCAGCCTGCCAGCAGGCCCCCAACGCTGCCTCGGCCGCGCCTGCTTCGCAGCAGTTCACCATGCCAGCTGATCCCCGCGCGTCTTAGCCGCGCTTACTTCTTCTGGAAGAACGCGTTCTCCTTATCCCCGCCGCTCAGGACGTACGCCACGAGGTCGAGGATCTCTTCCTGCGTGAGCATGCTCAGGAGCATGGGCGGCATGGGCGAAACGGTGCTCAGTTCCATGCTCTTCACTTCCTTGCGGTCGATGGAGACCTGCTGGGAAGGATCGGAGAGGTCGGTGTTGATGCTCACGCGGTCGCCGTTGAGGTTCACGACGACGCCGCTGAAGGTCTCGCCGTTGTTCTTGGTGACGATGACCGGCGCGAACTGCTCGTTGATCACCTTGCTGGGGTTGATGATCTGGTCGAGGAAGTCGTGCGGGCTGTAGCGTCCGCCGCTCAGGGTGAGGTCCGGTCCGGTCATGCCGCCGGCGTTGCCGAAGCGGTGGCAGGTGAAGCAGGCGGCGGCGCTGAAGACCTTGCGGCCCTGGGCGAAGTCGCGGCCTTTGAGTCCGGTCTTCGTGGCGGCGCTGAGCTCTTCGAGCGTCCAGTTCTTGGGCGTGCGGCCGGCGAACATGGCGCCGACGTTCTCATAGGCGGACTTCACGGGCGGGTTCTTGGCGAGCGCGATGAGCTTCTCGTGTCGAGCGAGCTCCTCGGGCGTGAACGTGGCGAGGCTGTCGTTGCGGATGAACTCGACGAACTTGCCGAAGCTCGAACCGCCGCGGTAGCTGGCGGCCTTGACGAACCAGTTGAGCTGGGCTTCGCGGAGCGCGGGCGTCCAGCCGGTCTTCAGCATGCGCACGCTGCGCATGACCTCGAGCTCGGGCTCCTGGCTGCCGGCATTGGCGACGAAGGCCATGGCCTTGGCGGCGAGGGTCGGCGACTGGAGATGGCCGAGGGTCTCGACCAGGAGCCAGTTGAGACCGAAGTCGGCCGAAGGATAGGCGGCATCGTATTGGGCGACGATCGCGGCCACGCCGGCGGCGTCGGGGTTGCCATAGCGGTGCAGGATGATCTGGGTCAGGCGCACGTGCAGGAGTTTCTGCTCCAAGGTGAGCTGGTTGAAGTCATCGGCGCGGAGGGCGGCGAGCAGGCGGTCGCGCAGCGCGGCTTCCGCGGCGGTCGGCGCGGCGGTCGTCGGCGCGATGCCGGTGCGCGGGTCCGGCTTGGCGGCACGCTCGGTGTGGTAGGGGCACTTGGCGGCCTGACGGGTCAGCGCGAGGAGCGCTTCGAGTCGGGCGGTGGTGTTCTTCTCGGCGAAGGCGCGTTCGCTCCAGCCGGCGTAAGGCTGGTGTTCGAGCACGCCGCGCGCGGCGAAGCGCAGCCAGCGGTCGGAAGATGACAGGTGGGGCCACGCGGCGTCCGCGGCCTTGGCGTCCTGCTTGCCGTGGAATTTCTCGAGCGCCTTGCGGGCGGCGACTTCGGGGGCGACCTTGGCGACGGAGGCCAGGACGGGTTCGGTCGATTCCTTGCCGGCGTACGTCACGCGGTAGAGGCCGGACTGGACCTTGCGGCCGCCGATGGCGAAGTACATCGCGCCGTCCTGCGGGTGGATCAGGAGGTCGGTGACGGGCAGCGGCGCGCCGCCGATGAAGTCGGTCTTGGTGCCGACATAGCTGGCGCCCTTGGCCTGGAGGTCGATGGCGTAGATCTTGCCCCAGCTCCAATCCATGATGTAAAGCGCCTCCTGATACTTGGCGGGGAACTTTGCGCCGTAGCCGAAGGCGATGCCGGTGGGCGAGCCGGGACCGATGTTGACGGTGGCGGGCAGGTTGTCGGGGTAGAATTCGGGATACTTACCGGCGCCGTTGCGCCAGCCGTATTCGCCGCCGCTGACGACGTGGTTCACGCGGGTCGGGCGATACCAGGACGTGTTGAAGTCGTACTCCATGTCGGCGTCGTACGTGAACAGGTCGCCGGAGCGGTTGATGGCGCCGCCGTAGATGTTGCGGAAGCCGCTGGCGAAGGTCTCGAAGGTCTTCCCGTCCTTGCTGATGCGGTAGACGATGCCGCCGGGGGCGAGCACGTGGCGGTTATGGCCGCGGCCGTCCGGCATGCGGGGCAGGAGGTGGTCGTCGCCCCAGAGCGGCGCGACGGGCGAGGTCGCCGCGGTCTCGGTCTTGATGGAGTTGTTGCCGGTGATGAGGTAGAAGCCCTGCTGGTCCTTGGTGACGACGACCTTGTGCACGCCGTGGTCGCCGCCGGATTCGATGGCGCGGAGGAGTTCGACCTTATCGAGCTGGTCGTCGCCATCGCTGTCGCTGAGGCGATAGAAGCCGCTGGGGATCTTCTTCTCGTAATCGTTCACGCCGGCGTAAAGCGCGCCGAAGGCCCAGACCATGCCGTTGATGGCGCGGATGCTGACCGACATCTTCTTGATGTCGGCGGCCTTGAGGGCCTGGCCGGCGGCGGGGGCGGGGAAGCGGTAGAGGTCGCCGTATTGGTCGCTGGCATAGATGCGGCCTTTGTCGTCGGCGCAAAGGGCGACCCAGGAGCCGAGGGACTCTCCGGGGACGGAGTAGAGCAGCTCGACCTTGAAACCTTCGGGGGCCTTGATGCGGTCGATGGGCGTGGCCTTGTTCTCCCCGATGGCCTTGCCGGTGTTGGGGTCGGCCGGCGTCTTCTTGGCCGCAGCCTTAGCCGGAGCCTTCTTGGCCTTCGGCGCGGCCTTCTTGGCTGCCGGCGGGACGATACGCTGCGCGTCGCTCGGGATCTGGTTCTTCTCGAGGGAGAGCAGAGCGGTTTCGGGAAGCTCTTTGAGCATGATATCCTTGATCTGGACGATCATGGCCGGGCCTTTGTGCACCTGGAAGGCGAGCAGGCCTTCGAGGGAGCGGTTCTTCTCCTGGTGGTCGACGAGGTCGATGGTGACCTTGCCGTTGATCTTGTGGATGAGGTGGTTACCCTGAGCGATGATGACGTACTCTTGCCACTCGGTGAAGTCGACCTTCACGGGGTCGCGTTCGGCGGCGAGCCACTTGTCGCCTTTTTCGTCGATGATGACGCTCTGGCCGTTCTGCACGAGGATGCCGCGGCCGCGCTCTTCGTAGACCATGGCGTTGTAAGGGGCGTTGGCATGGACGTCGCACTGGTAGCCACCGACGACCCACTTCCCAGCCTCGGGCAGCTCCTTGCTGCGATACTGGATGCCGGAGTTGCTGGCGGAGCACTTGATCTTGGCGCGCAGTTCGAAGTTCTTCACGACACCCCCGCGCCAGATGAGGAACTGATTGTAAGCCAGATGGTCCGGACCCTTGGTCTTGCCGGTGATCGCGCCATCCTCGACGGACCATAGCTCGGGGTTGCCGTCCCAGCCGGCGAGGGTCTTGCCATCGAACAGAGGCTTGAAGCCGTCCTGGGCCGAAAGGGGAGCGAGGGCGGCCAGCAGGAACGCGAGCAGCGCAGAGAGGGGGTTTCTCATGGGACGATGTTTGTCTATGCCCCTTGGACACCCGTCAACCGCACTTGTTCAAATGGCGGGAAATGGTGCCGGCTGCATCTTGTATGCATCCGCTATACCTATGATTTTTTCGTCAGCACTTTGCCTGACATGTGTCTCTCCGGTCCTCCTTTGACTTCCCAACCGCCAACCGCCAACCGCTATCACCTCGCGGCTCCGCCGCGCTGGGTAGGGCGGTGATTGCCATCACCGCCGTTCGAGCGGGTAGGTCGTATGTCGCCGGCGCTTAGCTAGTCCCATGATACCGCATGTCCGTCCGCGAACGGACGTGATGGTAATCACGTCCCTACCTTGCGACCGCTGCCAATAACAATGAACCAAGAACGAAGAACAAGCCACGCTCTGCCTCTCCCGCCACCCGCCACCTGAAACGATTCACCCGCTCAAAGGGAAACCGGAGACCGGAATTAATGCTTCGGTCATACACCCCCTGCTAATCATCCGGTTTCCGGTCTCCCTTTGAGCGCTGTCTCTCACCTTTGCGCTTTTGCACGCGGCACCGCCGCAGTTGCACCTTTGCACGGTCAGACTCTGGCCCTCAGGTCCTCCTGCCCACGTGGCCCCTCATTTGCTCCGTGCCCCCTTGTCACCATGCCCACGTGCCCCCTCTGATCGCCGCCTTACTTATCAGCGGCGACAAGTTCCCATCCCTTCCGATACTCCTTCGTCAGTAACGCTTCGGCTTCGGGCTTGCCCGGGAATTTTAGGTTCGCGACATCCCATTCGAGTTTCACGCCGCTGAAGCGCGAGGCGACGTTGCCGAGCTGCACGGCTTCGGTCAGCGGACCGGCGTAAGCGAAATTATCCGAGGTCTCGTGTCCGCCGAGCGCGGCGTCGACCCAGGCGTGGTAATGGCTGGAGCCTTCGACGTAGTCCGCGAGGCTGACGGCGACCTGATCGGTGGGCTTGTCCTTGGCGCGCGCGCGGCGGGCGAGTTCGCCGGGATTGAGGTTCTTGCCGAACTTGGCCTCGGGGAAGAGCTGCGGCATGCCGACGTGCGGCAGCATCATGACGCCGAGTTCGCCGATGAAGATCGAGCCGGCGGCGACGAACTTCTTGCCGGCGGGCATCTGCGCGAGCGCGAGATCGGGGAGGCGTCCGCCATCGTACCAAGTGACCTTGAGGGTATCGCCCTTGGTGTATTCGGTTCCGGGGAAGAGCCACTCGATGGTCTGCTCGCGGCACCAGGTCTGGGCGTTGGCGCCGACGCTTTCGGCTTTGACGTAGATCGGATTGCCGAGCTTGAGCGCGGTGAAGACGGGGTCCAGCAGGTGGCAGCCGAAGTCGCCCATGGTGCCGCTGCCGAAATCCACCCAGTCGCGCCACTTGAACGGATGGTAGACGTCCGGTGCGAACTCGCGCGTCGGCGAGCAACCGAGCCAGAGATCCCAGCTGACGCCGGCAGGCACGGGCGCCGACGCCGGAGCAGCGGTCATGTTGGTATACCTGTTGCCGGTGTTGGGGTGCCAGGTGTGCACGGCGAGGATCTTGCCGATGCGGCCGGTCTGGATGAGCTTCACGCCGGTGCGATACTCGGCAGCGGAATGGATCTGGTTGCCCATCTGGGTGCGGACCTTCGACTTCGCGGCCTGCAGGCGGAGCTGGCGGGCTTCCCAGACGGTATGGGTGAGGGGCTTCTGGCAATAGACGTGCTTGCCGAGGCGCATGGCCATCATGGTCGGCAACGCATGCATGTGGTCAGGCGTCGAGACGCTGACGGCGTCGAAGGTGTCGCCGAGCTTGGCGTACATCTCGCGGAAATCGGCGAAGCGGGCGACGCCGGGATACTTGGCCTCGGCGCGAGCGAAGCGCGCGGCGTCGATGTCGCAGAAGCCGACGTACTTCGCCTTAGGGTGCGAGCCGATCTCCTTGATGTCGTCGAAGCCCTTGGCTTCGGTGCCGACGGCGGCGATCTGCAGCTGCGAGTTCAGGTTGCGGGCGCGGACGAGGGCGGGGAAGGCGAGGGTGGCCAGCGCGGCGGTACGCAGGAAGTTTCGACGAGACAGGGTCATGGCGGAGGTGGGGTCCGTTCAGTCAGTCGGTTCGCGGCTGGCATGGCAACCCGTCGATATGACCTTTATCTGCTGTTTAAGTCTCGTTTTCATGCGGCCCGCGGCTTTCTCTGTGAGCCTGCTTATGCCTTCGCAGCCTGTCACGTTCCTGCTCTTCGCCGCCGCCTTGCCTCTCGCGATGGCCGCTCCGACGCCGGAGCCGTCGGCTTACGATGCCCTCTGGAACAAGGCCGTGCTGCTCAAAGGTTCGTCCGCCGACACGTTCCAGGAGCTCCGCTTCATCGGCCGCGAACAGTTTGATTATTACGCGTTCCGTAATGGCGGGCAGACCGACTCCGGTTGGGCCAATCGTCGCTCACGTATCGGCTTGAAAGGACAGTTCCTGCAGGAATGGTACTTCTCCGCGGAATTCGATTTCAACCTGGGCGCCCCGGATCCGCTCTTCAATAAGGTCACCGACGCCAATGTGAAGTGGTCGCCGGGTCCGGAGGCGGCGTGGACGGTCGGTCGTCAAGGCGTACGCTTTACGCTCGATGGTTCGACGTCCTCGCTCGTGCTTCCGACAATCGACCGCAGTGCGATTTCGAACAACTTCGGGATGATCGAGGAATCGATTCCCGGCATCAGCTTCGAAGGCGACCGCGGCAAGTGGTTCTATCGCGCCGGGGTCTTCACGGCGGGTTCGGCCGATCCTTATTTCGGAAAGTTCGACGCCGGTACGATCGGCTTCGTCTCCACGGGCTGGCATTTCGACGAGCAGTGGGGTCTCGAGAAAGCGTTCGTGCGCTTCGATTGCCTGACCCAGTCCGACAGCGCAAAGAATTCCACCGGCTCGCCGCAGCCGTTCAGCCGCAACCATCAGCACGCCTTGTCGCTCAGCGGCCAGTTCACGCAAGGGCCATGGACCTTCAATGTCGACCTCGCCGCCTCCGAAGGCCGTGGTTCGCAATCTGATCTCAAGGGCATCGAGCTCGAGCCGATCTATGACTTCTCGCCGGAATGGCAGGGCGTCCTGCGCTATACCTATCTCGAAAGCAAGCTGGCCAACGGGCTTTACCCGATCCGTTACGAAAGCTGGGTCACGCCTGGTCACGGCGATCGTTACCAGGAGTTCTATCTCGGCCTGAACCGCTACTTCTACGGGCATAAGCTCAAGTGGATGTTCGCCGTCGAGCATGCCCTCATGCACGATGTCGCCGCCGACGGCGGATCCTACGCCGGCTGGGGCTTTACCACCGGCTTCCGCGTGAGTTGGTAAGCGCGATGCTTCGCATCGCGTGGGGATCCGCTGGCATGGTGATCTGCTGCGAAGCAGGGTAGGGACAGCACCACGTGCTGTCCTATTTGCCACTCTGTGTTCCCAACCGCTAACCGCCAACCGCTTCCACCTCGCGGCCCCGCCGCGCAGGGTAGGGCGGCGATTGCCATCGCCGCCGTTCGAGCCCGAGGCCGGGAGCCGTCGGGTCTTAGTCTGACTCGGTTTACATTCGGATGTGCCGTTCGCGAACGGACGTGATGGCAATCACGTCCCTACCTCCGCCCGCCACCTGAGACCGCCACCTGCCACCCGAAACGATGCATTCGCCAGAAGGAAACCGGAAACCGGGATTGATGCTTCGGTCATGGTAGGGATGACCGGCCCGGTCATCCTCGGGCGCGCGGGCCGCACGCCCCTACCTCATGCCCCAAACTAACTATCCGGCCCCCCCCCATGCTGCCCCCCTTGAGTTATGTCTCTCCGCTTGTCCCCATGTCACCTTGCCCACTTGTCCCCTCGCGGCCTCCGGCCGCGCGTTATTTCGCGTACGCTTCCTTCGCCGCCTTCTGGAACTCCCTACGGATATCGCTCTGGTCGGAATTCTTGAGGTCGGTCCGCTGGATGAGTAGGACGTAGGCGCGCTTCTTGACGGGGTCGATCCACGCTTGGGTGCCGTAGGCGCCGCCATGGCCGAACGTACCGACGCTCAGGCTCTCGGTGACTTCCTGGGGCTGATGCACGACGTGGAAGCCGAGGCCCATGTGCATGCCTGGCGCGAAGCTGACCTTCGGGAGGTCGCCCAGCTGGTTGGTGGCCATCCGCTTCAAGGTCGATGCCTTGAGATAACGCTTACCGTTCAACTGACCGTCGTTGAGCAGCATCTGGTAGAGCTTGCCGAGATCCTTGGCGCAGGAGAACAGGCCGCCGGCAGGCAGGGGGGTGCGCTTGGGGTTGTGCAGCGGTTCGCTGAAGCGCGCGTTCTTGGCTTCGACGAGCTCGCCGGTCTCCTTGTTCTTGCTGTAAGGCTTGGCGGCCACGTCGAGGTGGTCGCGGTTCGGCCAGAAGGTGGTGTTCGTCATGCCGAGGGGTTCGAACAGGCGTTCTTCCATGAAGTCCTCGTAAGGCTTGCCGCTGGCGACCTCGATGATGCGTCCGAGGAGGTTGATGGCATTGTTGTTATAGGACCACTTGGCGCCGGGCTGGTCGGTGAGCGGCTTCTTCGCGTAGGCGACGGCCATCTCCGCGAGGGGCAGGGTGTCGACGGGTGCGCCTGCCGGAGTCACGGCCCCGGTGTCGACGCCGCTGGTGTGGGTCAGGAGATCCTTGACGGTGACGAGACGCTTCGAGGCGACGAGGCCCTGCGCGGTCTTGACCTGGATGCCCTTGAACTCCGGGACATACTTCTCGAGCGGGTCGTCGAGCTTCACCTTGCCTTCTTCGACGAGCATCATGACGCCCATCGCGGTCATCGGCTTGGTCATCGAAGCGATCCAGAACATGGCGTCCTTGCTCATCGAGCGTTTCTTGGCGATGTCCGCCAGGCCGAAGGCTTCGAGGGCGATGATCCCGTCCGGACCGACCACCGCGGTCACCGCGCCGGTGATCTCGTCGTTGTCGACGAAGTGCTGCAGCGCGAACGCCGTCACGGCGTTCTCGTCGTCGGGCATGGGCTTGGGGCGGACGCAGCCGCACAGTAAGAAGAGGCCGAGAAGAATGCTCAGGAGACGCATAGGTATACGCCGAGGATGGCCGATAGCCGATGGAGGATAAAGGATGAAAAAAGAAACAGAGGGCTGAATAGACGAAGGAACGGATTCCCCGGCCAATCATCCGGTCTCCCTATGCCGCCCCCTTTGAGTTCTGCCTGCCTAGGTAGGGCGGCGATTGCCATCGCCGCCGTTCGAGCCCGCAGTCCGTAAGTCGCCGACGCATCCCGCTACCCCGAAACGTTTCACCCGCTCAAAGGGAAACCGGAAACCGGAATTAATGCTTCGGATATGGTAGGGATGACCGGCCCGGTCATCCTCGGGCGCGCGGGCCGCACGCCCCTACCTACCACCCGAGAAGGATTCCCGCCACCTGCCACCCGAAGCGATGAATCTCTATCGTGTTACTAGCCCCAGCCCTGGCCCTAGCCCTAGCTCTGCATCTCACTTTTGCACCTTTGCACAGGAGCTCCGCTCCGATTTGCACTTTTGCACTGTCTCTTTGCCACCCATGTCCCCGTGCCCACGTGCCCCCTCTGCTATGCTGCCTCTGCTTCGCAGCATGCCAGCCTGCCAGCAGAACCCCTCGCGGCCTCAGGCCGCGTCTGCCTCTCCCTGTACTCAATCCTCTATACCCGATACTCTCCTGCTTTCCCCATGTCCCCCTGCCAGCAGGTCCCCTTAACTTACCAAGTCTCTTCCTTTTTCAGGATCATAATCCCCATTCCACTTGGCGATGACGAGCGTGGCGACGGCGTTCCCGATGAAATTGGTGATGGCGCGGGCCTCGGACATGAAGCGGTCGACGCCGATGATGAGCGCGATACCGGCCACGGGGATGCTGCCGGTCGTCGCCAAGGTCGCGGCGAGCGTGATGAAGCCGCTGCCGGTGACGCCAGCGGCGCCCTTCGAGGTCAGCAGCAGCACGGCCATGAGCGCCAGCTGCTGCGTCAGGGTCATGGGTGTATCCGTGGCCTGGGCGATGAACAGCGCGGCCATGGTCAGGTAGATGCAGGTGCCGTCGAGGTTGAACGAATAGCCAGCGGGGACGACAATCCCGACCACGGGACGGGCGCAGCCCGCTTTCTCCATCTTGTCCATGAGGCCGGGTAGGGCGGTCTCGGATGACGAGGTGCCGACGACGATAAGGAGCTCTTCCTTGATGTACTTGAGCATCTTCCAGAGGCTGAAACCGCTTGCCCGCATGATCGCCCCGAGGAGCAGGAAGATGAACAGGCCGCACGTGAGATACACGCACAGCATGAGCTTCCCGAGGATGAACAGGGTGCCGATGCCATACTTGCCGATGGTGAACGCCATGGCGCCCGCGGCGGCGATCGGCGCGAGCTTGCTGACGATCTCGACGATGCCGAAGAACACCCGCGCGACCTCGTGCAGGAGGTTCATGACGGGACGACCGTGGTCGCCGATGCGGCCCAGCGCCAATCCGAACAGCAAGGCGAGCAGCAGCACCTGCAGGATGTCGCCCTCGGCGAAGGCGCTCACGAAGGTCTTGGGGATGAGGTGGAGCAAGGTGTCGACGACCGACATGCCCTGCGCGGCGGTGGTGTAGCCGGCGACGGCTTTAGCGTCGAGCGACGCGGGCGTGGCGTGGAAGCCGGCGCCGGGCGTGAAGACGTTGGCGACGACGAGGCCGATGAGCAGCGCGAGGGTGGTGACGACCTCGAAATAGACGAAGGCCTTGAAGCCGACCTTGCCGGCTTTTTTGAGGTCGCCCATGCCGGCGATCCCGACCACCACGGTGGTGAAGATGATCGGCCCGATGAGCATCTTGATGAGGCTCACGAACGCGTCGCCGAGCGGCTTGAGCTGCGCGCCGAACCCCGGCCAGACATACCCGATGGTGCCGCCGATGAGGATGCCGATCAGGACCTGGACATACAGCAGACGCAGATAACGCATGGGGGTGACGGCAAGATGCAGTATGAATGATGCGGGATAAAGGATGAAAGAACAGGCCCCATGTCTCTTGGTAGAATCATCACCACGAGCTGACCTGACCGCCTCTTTGTGTTCGCAACCGCCAACCGCTAACCGCTTCCCCCTCGCGGCTCCGCCGCTTCGGGAAGGGTTCGGGACCGCGTCACGACATAGTAATCCTGAAGAATCGATGACTGCGTCGATGACGGATGACTGCATCGAGGACTGAATAGATACCCCCGCCACCTAGGGCCGCCACCTGCCACCCGAAACGATGCCTCTCCATCGACCAACTAGCCCTAGCCCCAGCCCTGGCCCTAGCCCTTCCCCAGTTTTAGCTTTTGCACTTTTGCACGGTCTCTTTGCCACCCGTGTCCCCGTGTCACCATGCCCACGTGCCCCCTCCGTCGCCTATTTCTTTTTAGGCGACGGAAAAATCCCCGCCCTCGGCAACGTCACGATCTTGAACTCGCCGCCCGACGCCGCGACGCATCGTTTGTATAGATCCTGAGGTTCCTGCAGGGTAGAGTAGAGATAAAGGCGCGGCGCCTTGCGCTCCGTGGCGAGCGCGAAAGTCTTCACCCAGCGTTCTTCCCAGGCTTTCTCGGCATCGGTACGGTTGTCGCTCGCGCCCTTGAGGTCGGCGTCGAAGACGAGCTGCGGGCGGGGCTCGCCCTTGGTGCGGTATTGGACGATGCCGTCCTCGAAGTCCGAGAAGATGACGATGGCGTCATATTGCTTCTGGACGAGCATGGCCTCGATCCACGCGCCGACGCCCCCGACGCGGAACTGGGCGTCCTTGCTGCCGAGGAGATTGCGGCCGGCTGGGCTGAGTTTCCCCGGATCGTTGGCCGACATCCGGTTCCCGCCGCGACGGCTGGCGGCGATCTGCTCGACGGTCTCGATGGCGTATTTCTGGTTGGGCTTTCCGCCCACGACCTCGCCGTCCTGGTTCAGGTTGAAGATGCCGAAATACCGGAAGACGTCGGCGTTCGGGAACTGCTCCTTGATCTGCTTCTCGACCCCGCTGAGGTAGGGCTCCATCGAGGATGAGTTGTCGAAATACACCGCGATATTCGCACCGCTGATCTTCATGCCCATCACGGAACGTCCGGTGAAATTCTTGCCGCCCTTGCCGAGCCCGGTGGCGCCACCGACGCCACCACCCGCCCCGCCGCCGAAGCCTTTGGAGGAACTTGCCATGGCTCCGAGCGCGGCACGGCTGACGTCGGGCATCTCGGGCAGGGCGATCTGCGCATTTGCGCTCTTGGAAGTGATCTTGGTCGAGCTCTTGGTCAGGCTCTTGGGCGAGTTGGGTTTCGCCTTGGCTTTCTGGGCGATGGCCCGCTCCCCGCCACGCCCGCCGCCGGCGCCGGTGGCGAAGGTGCTGGGTTCTTTTTTCTGGCTGGTGGTGATCGAGACCACCCAAGCGGTCGCAAGGAAGAGCAAGACGCCGTGGATCGCGAGCGAGACGACCAGGCCTTGGCCGCCCAGCTGAAAGAATCGGCGGCTGAAGAGCGACTTACGCGTCTTCCTCTTAGGCTTTGGTTCCGGTGCCGGCTCCGGCGCAGCCGCGGCCACGGTCTCCGCCGGCGGGGGCGGAGGCGGCGGAGGCGTCGGCGCTCGGGAGCGCAGCCGCGGCGGCTTGGGCGGGGTGGAATCCACGGGGAAGACGTATGACTATATTAAGCCCATGGATAAGGAAAGGTAATCTGAATAGAGGGCTGAATCGATGACTGCGTTGAGGACTGCATCGAGGACTGAATGGAATAGGCGATGGCTGAATCGATGACAGAGGGCTGAATCGAGGACTGAATGGATTTAGCCCGCCACCCGCCACCCGAAGCCATTCAATCCACTCAAAGGGAAACCGGAGACCGGAAAGTTACGTGCGGTCTTAGGTAGGGATGACCGGCCCGGTCATCCGTGGGCGCGCGGGCCGCACGCCCCTACCTCGTGCTGCCAGACCCCGAATCACGCTGCCTTGGGTAGGGCGGCGATTGCCATCGCCGCCGTTCGCGGACGGACGTTCGAACCACCTGCGAGTTCCTATTCTCTCTTCACTCAACCGCTGGCTCGGAGAGCCACGCCCTCCTTGAGACCGCTGCAATAAACAATGAACCAAGAACGAAGAACACGCCTAGTCCCACCATTCCCGCCACCCGCCACCTGGGGCCGCCACCTGCCACCCGAAGTGTTGCCATCACCCCGTGCCCCCGTGTCAACTTGCCAACATGTCCCCTCCGCAATTTTCAGCCTGCTGAAAATTGCGGATGCCCCTCAATCCTCTTCTCCACCGCGGCCTGCTGTTCCGGCGTCAGCCCATCCGGGAATTTCTTCGAGGAACGACGCCAGCGCTCGAGCCATTCCTGGCCGACGAGCGGGTAAGGGCAGGGGGTCGGGAAACCGGGGCTGAGCGCGACGATGGTTTCTTTCTTCGATCCGGTGCCTTCACCGTTCGCCACATAAAAGCCTGAGTTGAGCAGCGCGACCCGCATGGTCGTCGATGAGCAATAGGTGAAGAGCTGGGCCGACTTCTTGGGATCGCAGTATGAGAAGAGTTTGTCGAACGACTCGAGTTCCCAGGAGTCGGGATTGGTCTTCTGCGAGAAGAAGTCGTAGTAGATGATATCCGGCGCAGCGGAGGCCTTGGACGCGAGCTGCCAGAAATCGCCGACGTGCAGGTCCCAGCTGAGGCCGGGATACTGACGTGACTGCCAGGTGCCGCGGGCGAGCACGGCGTCGGGACCGGAGTGACGCAGGTACTCGAAGCGGTTCTTATGCGTCATGGCCAGTTTGAGCGAATCGAGGTCGTTCTCGAAGCTGATGACCTTCAGGTTGCGCACGGGGCCCTTGGCGGCTTCGGCCTCATAGCAAAGAATCGAGGCCATGGCGTTGGCGGCGGCGCCGAGTCCGAGGTCCCAGATGACGATCGGGGCGGCGGTCTCGGGAGTCTGG
>CAIXQT010000126.1 GCA_903921665.1 uncultured Opitutia bacterium | reverse complement strand
TCGTGCCGCGTTGGGACGGCGACCATAACTTCATGCCGGTCATCGGCGATACGCGCGTCCTGCCGCAGGCCCTGTCCGAGCTCTGGGCGCGTCTCAAGCCCGTCTTCGCCGCCGCATGAACCGCGTCGTCGACATCTCCGTCCGCCACGCGAAGACCAAGGTCTCCGCGCTCTCCGTCCAGCGCGTCGTCCACGCGCTCGATAAGCTCAAGGGTTATCGCTGCCCGGATGGTTCGCTCTCCATCGCCTTCCTCGGCGACAAGGAGACGGCGAAGCTCCACGACGAATTCCTCGGCGATCCGACCGTGACCGACGTCATCACGTTCGTCGGCGAAGAGCATCCTGGCGAGCCGTTCGCGGGCGAGATCTGCGTGAATATCGACCAGGCCCGCCGCGCTGCTAAGGAGCACGGCGTCACGCTCGCCACGGAGCTACGTCTTTACGTGGCGCATGGCTGGCTGCACCTTTCCGGCCTGCGTGATGGCAATCGCAAGGAGTCCGCCGCCATGCGCGTCGGCGAGGCCGTGGCGGTCTCGCACCTCGACAAGCTTGGCGCCAAGCTGCGGGTCCGCGATTAACGGTCTCGCCCTCGGGCTCGTCCGCGTCCAACTTCTCCGCCGATGAAGCGTACCGTCATCATTCACTCCGGTGGCATGGATTCCACCGTGCTCCTGGCCCATCTGCTGGCCGAGGGCAGGGAGGTGCATGCGCTGTCGGTCGACTACGGTCAGCGCCACCGCCGCGAACTCGTGGCTGCCGCCGAGATCTGCGCCCATTACAAGGTCCCGCATCGCATCGCCGACCTCCGTGGCCTGACGCCGCTCTTCGGCGCCAATGCGCTGACGGATTCCCATATCGACGTGCCTGAAGGACATTACGAGGAGGCCAGCATGAAGGCCACCGTCGTGCCCAACCGGAACATGCTCCTCATCGCGACCGCCGCCGCTTGGGCGATGTCGCTCAAGGCTACCTCCGTCGCTTATGGCGCGCATGGTGGCGACCACGCCATCTATCCCGACTGCCGTCCGGCTTTCGCCGATGCGTTAGACAAGGCCATCCGCCTAGCCGATTGGCATGAGGTCTCGCTGGAGCGCCCGTTCGTGGGTATGGATAAGACCGCCATCGTGAAGCGCGGGGTCGAACTCGGCGTGCCCTTCGCCCTGACCTGGTCCTGTTACGTCGGCGGTGACAGGCACTGCGGCAAGTGCGGTACTTGCGTTGAGCGCAAGGAGGCCTTTGTCCGCGCAGGCGTCAAAGATCCGACCCCTTACGTCGGGTAAGGGGCGTCATCTTCCTTGCGACCGGGCCGTTCGCCCTCCTATCTGCTGGCTGTCCCATGTTTACCTGCAGCAAGACCTACCGCGATATCCCGTTCGCCCACCGGCAGCACCGGCACGACGGCCATTGCTCGTTTCTGCACGGCCATAACTGGGGCATCGAGCTCGAGTTTGGCTGCGAGAAACTCGACGAGCGCGGTTTCGTCGTGGATTTCGGCGGCCTCGGTTTCCTGAAGACCTGGATCTCGGACCACCTCGACCACGCCTGCCTCTTTGCCAAGGAAGACCCGATCCGGGAGAAACTCCTCCAGGATTACCCCAAGCTTTTCCGTCCGCTCGTTATTGATTCCGTCTCCACCGAAGGCATCGCGAAGTTCCTCTTCGAGACTTTTGATCCGATGGTCCGCAAGGAGACCGGCGGTCGCGCCTGGGTCCGTCAGATCGTCCTACACGAGGACACCAAGAACAAGGCGAGCTACCAGCCGAAGGCCTGACCATGGCTGAGCTGTACCCCGTCAATGAGACGTTCCTCAGTTGGCAGGGGGAAGGCGTTCATCTCGGTCGCAAAGCCTTCTTCATCCGCCTGCAGGGTTGCCCGGTGAAGTGCGCTTGGTGTGATTCCGCGTCCACTTGGCACCCTCAGTACGTCCCCAAGCAGGTCCGTAAGGCTTCGGCCGGCGAGTTAGCCGACGAGGCCGCCGCCGCCCGCCCGGAGTTCGTCGTCCTCACCGGCGGTGAGCCTTGCATCCACGATTTGACCGCTCTGCTGGCCGCCATGGCCTCGGTCGGACTCAAGGTCCACCTCGAGACCTGCGGGGCCTATCCGATCGCCCAAGGCTTCGCCTGGGTGACCGTCAGCCCTAAGTGGGCCAAGCCCCCTCTG
>CAIXQT010000125.1 GCA_903921665.1 uncultured Opitutia bacterium | reverse complement strand
TTCGTAATGTCCTCTCCGCTCATCCAATCCATCCGCGTCGTGCCGGTCGCAGGGCATGACAGCATGCTGCTCAACCTGAGCGGCGCGCACGGCCCGTTCTTCACGCGCAATATCGTCCTGATCACCGACAACTCCGGCCGTACCGGCCTCGGCGAAGTCCCCGGCGGCGAGAAGATCCGCCAGACGGTCGAGGACGCGGCTCCGCTGCTCATCGGCAAGGAGATCGCCGATTACGAAAAGCTCCTCGCTGCCGTCAGCGCCGCGTTCTCGGATCGTGATGCCGGTGGCCGCGGCCTCCAGACCTTCGACCTGCGCGTGACCATCCACGCCGTCACCGCGATCGAATCCGCCCTCCTCGACCTCTTGGGCCAATTCCAGTCCAAGCCTGTCGCGGCGCTCCTCGGCAAAGGCCAGCAGCGTACCGAGGTCGAGATGCTGGGTTACCTCTTCTTCATCGGCGACCGTCGCAAGACCACCCTCGGCTATCGCGACGAAGCCGGCTCTGCGCACGCCTGGCATCGCCTCCGCAACGAGGAAGCCCTGACGCCCGAGAGCATCGTCCGCCAGGCCGAAGCCGCGCAGGAACGCTTCGGCTTCCAGGACTTCAAGCTCAAGGGCGGCGTGCTCAGCCCCGCCTGCGAGATCGAGGCCGTCCGCGCCCTCGCCTCCCGCTTCCCCAAGGCCCGCATCACGCTCGATCCCAACGGCGCCTGGCTGCTCAAGGAAGCGGTCGAGGTCTGCCAGAACCTGAAGGGCGTGCTCGCCTACGCCGAGGATCCGTGCGGTGCCGAAGCCGGCTTCTCGGGACGTGAGATCATGGCGGAATTCAAGAAGGCCACCGGCCTGCGTACCGCCACCAACATGGTCGCCACCGATTGGCGCCAGCTTGACCACGCCCTGAAACTGCAGGCGGTCGACATCCCCCTCGCCGACCCGCATTTCTGGACGATGCAGGGCTCGGTCGAAGTCGCTCAGGTCTGCCAGGAACGCGGCCTCACCTGGGGCTCCCACTCGAACAACCACTTCGATATCTCCCTCGCGATGTTCACGCACGTCGGCGCGGCCGCCCCGGGCGATGTCACCGCGATGGACACGCACTGGATCTGGCAGGAAGGCCAACGGCTCACCAAGGAGCCCCTCCTCATCAAGGGCGGGAAAATCAGCCTCCCGCAGAAGCCCGGTCTCGGCGTCGAGATCGACCCGGCCCAGCTCGAGGCCGCCCATCAGCTTTACCTCAAGCTGCCCTCCGGCTCGCGCGACGACGCCGCCGCGATGCAATTCCTGATCCCCGGCTGGAAGTTCGACCCGAAGAAGCCCTGCCTGGTCCGCTAACGGACCGGCAGGCAAGTCCGACCTGCGCAGGTCACTTCCGGAAGACGGGGCTGTCCTTCTTCCCGCCGGCCTCAAGATAGGCAAGCAGGTCTAGGAGTTCCTGACGGTTAAGCACGCTGATGAGCCCAGGCGGCATCGGCGAGACACGGGAAGACTCCCTCGACTTAACATCGCTCTGAAGGTGGGTACGCATTTCGGGCGCCAACATACTTGGCCGCACCACGATCTTATCGATATCCTCCGCGACGAGACGTCCGACCACGAGAGTACCATCCTGCAGGGTGAACTCGGTGTTCACATACTGCTCCGAGATGACCTTAGAAGGATCGATAATCGACTCCAAGATATCCCGACGGGAGAAGCGGCTGCCGATAGAGGTGAGGTCGGGACCGACCGAACCGCCCTCATCCCCGATCTTGTGGCATAAAAGACACTGCGCCGAGGCCAACGCATCCTGGCCTTGGGCGAAACTACGGCCCGTTAAAGGCGCCTTCAATTCAGCCTCGAGATCCGCGATCTTCCATTCCTGCACATAACCGCGCTGCTTCTTTGGCTTCCGAAGATTATGCAACGGTTCAGCCCAGGTATCGATGACCGACCGATAAGCTGGCAGTTCTGCCGTGGGAATCTGCGCGATGGCCTCTTGGCGAATCTTCACGAGATAACCCGGATAGCTGGCTCCATCGCCGTAGGCTCGCCCGGCCTCGTCGAACCAACGCAGCAACTCAGGCGGATGGCGCACGGGTTTAGGCTGATTACTCCACCAACTAAGGTATCGGCGCCGTAAAGTCGGATTCCAACCGTCGGAGATGGTACGGAGGTGAAACAGGTAGGCAATCTGCTCTTCCTGCGTCACGGCCGCGGCTAGCAGGTCCAACGTGCGCTCGATCGTCCCGGGGGCCTTCAGCGCCAAGAGGACCTGGCAAAGCTCACGGTTGAGCACGATCGATTTGGCCGGGTATGCCGGACTGAGCTCCGCAATCAGGGCGGCAGCCAATTCGGGCGTCGGCAAGGCCCCGCGGCTGAGCGCGACCTGAACGACGCGGAGCTTCTCCAGCTGCAGCGATTCGGTCGACAGCCCGTCCAACGGGAATTTCCGCAACGCCTGCCAAGGCTCACGGCTATCGGCCCCCAATCGGGCGAGACCGAGGAGAGCGGTCATCGCCGCCTGAGCATCAGTCTCGGCTAAAGCACGAGACTTCCAGGCAGACGATGGCTGACGCTCCAAGGCGATACGCGCGGCATAGCGCAGGAAACGGTCGTCCGAGCCGAGGTGAGGCCAGAGAAAATCCACGGCCTGCGGGTCAACCTGATCATGGAAACCTTCCAGCTGGCGTCGAAGCGCGCGCGCCTTCGAGCCCTTGTCGTCTTGCAGGACGACCGGGGCCGTCGGCTCATCACCGACGTAGCTCACACGATAGAGGGCGCCCGCCGTGCGCCGACCACCGAGCGTGAAATACATCGTGCCGTCACGGGCAATCAACAAGGCCGTAAGGTTGAACGGGGATCGCCCCTTTTTCTCCGACAGGCTTGCCGGAACGAGGAAATTCTCGAGCGAGCCGACATAACTGGAGCCCTCTGGACGAAGGTGAACGGCGAGAATCCTGCCGTAACTCCAATCCTGGACGAAGAAAGCCTTCTGATATTTTGACGGAAATTTCGCCCCCGTCCCGAAGGCAACGCCCGTCGGACAGCCGATACCCACGTTCACCGCACCAGGCAGGCTGTCCGGATAGTATTCGGGCCATTTGCCAGCCCCTTCACGGAAGCCGAAATCGGAACCGCTGGTCAGATGGCACACCCGTATCGGCCGATACCAAGGCAAGCCCCAGTCACCTTCGAAATCGCTATCGAAGCCGAACAACTCGCCATCAGGATTACGGGCCACGGAATAGGTATTACGCTGACCGCTGGCGACGAGCTCGCAGTGCTTGCCGTCCGGGTCCATGCGTACGATGAATCCGCCCGGTGGCTTACGGCCGGCACCAAAGCCGTTGGCGTCCTCGGAACGGGGTAGCACGAGATCGTCCGCATAATTACGATGAGGCGAAGACGGCAGCAGGTCCGACGGGATATCGCAGAAGTTACCGCACAGGATATCAAGATGGCGCCCGTCAGGGTTCAGGAGGATGGTGTGGGCGCCATGGTCACCTCCACCGCCTCGCCACTCGCGAAGCAGTTCGACCTTGTCGAACTGACCGTCGGGCTTCGTCGAACGGCAGCGGAATAAACCATAGACGTCGCGCCCGTCGGCAGACCGGCCGCGTCCATGGACATACAGGCTATCGAAGGCAAAGAGCATCCCCATGACCTCGCTGATCGGTAGCGTGAGCCGTTCCGAAGCGATAACCCGGCCCTCCTTGATCGTCACCCGGGTAATGGGATCCCCCCGCTCGCCACCCAGAAGGAGCCGCCCCTGAGGGTCCTCCGCGATGGAAATCCAAGACCCCTCCGTGGCTGGCTCAGCCGCCTTGAGTATTTCTACCTTAAAGCCAGGCAACGTGCGCAGAGCAGCAGGCTCGAGCGGTTCAGCCAAAGCATGAGTCGAAAATAAGCGGGACAAGCCCAAGCACCCCACAACCAACAGGGCAGATCGAAAGAAAATCATGTCGAAGATAGGACAGCGGAACAGGGTTCGGGTTGCAACATGACAGAAGCCCTGCCTGGTCCGCTGAGGCCTGAGCGCTCCTCCAAAGAAAAAGCCGCCGACCCGCGAGGGCCGACGGCTTTCGTCGTTCTTAGGCTGGAGGCTTAGAACTTGTAGCGGACGCCGAGGCTCCACTGGTTCTGGTCCGCGAGGGCGTCGCGGCTGATCCAGGAGTAACCGAGGTCGAGCGAGACGTTGCTGGCAAGGGACTTGCTGAGGGCGACGCTGACATCATGGCCAGCGGCGTTGTTCTCGTAGGAAGCCCAGGCGCCGAAACCGGAACCGAGCGCGCGATGGAGGGCGATGCCATAGGTCTCATCAGAACCGACCGTGAGGGCGACGTCGGCGAGGGAAGCGACGTTCTTGATGCGGTAACCGAGGGAGGCGGCGTCAGCGCCGTTGCCGAGGTCGCCGCCGACGGAAGTCTGGGCGTTGACGAAGACATCCGACTTGCCGAGGTAGGCGGTGGCGGAGAGTTCCCAGCCGTTGAGGTGGCCGGAGACGCCGTCGGTGGACTGCTGGACGTAGCTCACTTCGACATTGCTGGAGAAGAGGCTGGACGGAGCGGAGGCCGCGAAAGCGGAAGCCGAGCCGAGGGTGAGGAGACAGACGTAGGGTAGGTGCTTCATAGGGTGTAGGGTACGCTATAATAAACACCCATAAGCAGCCTAAGTTCCAGCCAAAATTCAGGCTACTTGCTGATGGGCTGCGAGATGCGGAGGTAGGCGAAAAGGTCCCGGAGCTGCTGCGCATCCATTCCGTCGAGCAGGCCCTCGGGCATCAGGCTGCGCCCCATCGGCGTGAGCTGACGGACGTCAGCCTGACGAACGGTGATGTCCTCCCCTTCCAGACCGCGCAGCACGAGGATCTGGGCGTCGCGCTCGACGAGGAAGCCGCTGAGCGAGCGACCGTCGTTCGTGGTGACCGAGAAATATTGGAACCCTTCGCGGATCTCGGCGTTGGGATTGACGACGCTGATCAGCATCGTCCCGAGGTTGTCGCGCTGATACGCGGTGAGTTCGGGGCCGATCTTCCCTCCTTTGAAGAAGAGCTTATGACAAGGGGCGCACTTCTCCATGTAGATGGGCTCGCCGGCATACGGGTTACCCGTACCGGCCTTGAGCTTGGCTTCGACGTCGGCGATCTTGGCGATGAAGTCCGTCACGCCCGCGGCGGGCTTGACCGGATAGAGCTCGGCGAGCAGCGACTGGACCTGCTTAGGTTCGTGCTGGCGCATGCGCTCCACCATGTCACGCGGGACGGTGTTCCCGGAAATCCGGCCGGTCTTCACCGCCTCCAGGAGCTGCTGCGACCATTCGGCGCGGCTCGCGAGCAAGGCCAGCGCGGCGAGACGGATCTCGCCGGCGCTCTTCTCGACGATCGCGACGGTCTGGGCGCCGACCTCAGGCTGACCGTAGGACATCAGCGAGATCAGCGCGGCCTTACGCATCGGAGCGGGTTCGGCGGAATCGGCGATCGCGAGCAAGGCAGCCCGCGCCTCGGGATGACGCACTTCACCAAAGACGCGGACCTGATTCAGGCGATCGGTCGGGTCGGCCTTCTTGTTGGCGATGAGCGCCAGCGACTCCTGGACGGCCGCCGGGTCGCCTTGGCGGACACGGAGGATCAACGGCGCCTTGCCGGACGCGGCCATGGCCTGAAGGAGTTCGTCGGGCAGGCCGGCGAGTTCACGTCCACGGTAAGCTTCCTCGAAGCCTTTCATGAGGTGCACGCTATGGGCGGTAGTCGGGGCGAGGCGCAGCAACTGAGCGCAGACAAGCAGGTCGGCACGGCGGCCTTCCGTGGCGAAGCGACGCATGAGTCGAGGCAGCAGGTGCTGCTGGACGAGCGGGCGGTCCCAGACGGCCGGGTCCTTCACGAAACCCACCACCGCGCCGCGGTCGAGCGTCACATGGGACTCCAAGGCGAACCAGAGCAGCAGCGGAATATAAGC
>CAIXQT010000124.1 GCA_903921665.1 uncultured Opitutia bacterium | reverse complement strand
CGACCTGCGCCGCAACCTCTCCAAGAACGACACCCAGAAACTCGAGGAATATTTCCAAGGCATCCGCGAGATCGAAGTCCGCCTGAGCAAGGACGAGCAGTGGCTCGGCGTGCCTCAGCCCAAGACCGACCTCCCCGAACCCCCGCCCGGACTCGCCGGACGCGAGGAGATCAAGATCATGTACGACATCATGATCGCCGCGATGCGCACCGATAGCACGCGCGTGATGACCTATCGCCAGCCGGTCAGCACGCTCCTCACGAGCATCGGCGTGAAGGTCGCACCGCACGACATGAGCCATTACCACTCCACGATGGGCGAGAAACTCGAGGCTTCGCAGCGTCGCGACCTCGCCCAGAGCGAACTCCTCGCTGGCTTCATCGATAAGCTGAAGTCCACCAAGGAAGCCGACGGCAGCTGCCTCTTCGACCACGTCGCCTTGGCCTACGGCAGCAACATCCGCACCGAGCACAACCTCGACAACTGCCCCACCCTCGTGACCGGCCGCGGCGCCGGCATGAAGCTCGGCCATAACATCATCGCCCCGAAGGATACCCCGCTCTGCAACGCCTGGCTCGCCATGCTCCGCGGGGTCGGCGTGAAGGCCGAACGCCACGGCGACAGCTCTGGCGAGCTCACCCAGCTGATCGCCTGAGCAAGTCGGCCGGCGAAATGCCGCCCCCTGCAGATTAAGACGCTCGCCAAGTAAAAGCCCTCAGCCAAAGGGGTCAGGCCGTACCCAAGCATTGAGCGAACCTAAACTCGCCGCTTTAAAGCGATTTTAGGTTCACTGGCGTCAAGGTACGGCCTGACCCCTTTGGCTGAGTGGTTCTACGGATACACGCTCGCCCGCCGGGTCGTAATCCGACTCACTGCGGCGGATGATCGAATGGATTCATAGCCACACCTTGCTGCCCGCCGACGGGTGGATCCTGCTGCTCGCGCTCTTCGGCGCTCTGTGCATCGGGCTTTCGAAGTCGGGTCTCGCTGGCACCGCGACGCTCAACGTCGTCATCATGGCCAAGATCTTCGACGCCAAGCCTTCGGTCGGCATCGTGCTGCCGATGCTCATCGCGGCCGACTTCATGGGCTTCCTGATCAACCGCAAGGGCGGCAGCTGGAAGCAGATCGTCCCGATGATCCCCGCCGCGGTCATCGGCGTGCTGCTCGGCTGGGCGCTCCTCGACCGCGTCGACAACAACTCAGCCCGTGTGGTCATCGGCGTGCTCATCCTGGCTTTGCTGGCCTTCAACGTCGTCCTGCACCATCGTCGCGAACAGCTCCTCGCGCTGACCCGCCACCGCACCTTCACCTGGGGCATGGGCGGCATCGCCGGCATCTCGACGATGCTCGCGAACGCCGCCGGCCCGGTGATGACGGTCTACCTGCTCGCCCAACGCCTCGAGAAGAAAGAACACCTCGGAGTCTTCTGCCGTTTCTTCCTGTTCATCAACCTCTTCAAACTGCCCTTCAGCGGCAGCCTTGGACTTGTCACGGGACCGTCACTGATGACCAACCTCGTGCTGCTGCCCGGCGTCATCGCCGGTATCGTGCTCGGGTGGCAGCTCCTGAAGCGCATGCCGCAGGACGCCTTCGAGTCCGTCCTGGCCTGGCTGACGGCCTTCGCGGCGGTCTGGCTCATCGTGGGCTGACCGCTTGACTCCGCCGGCCGGCGGAGTGGAAATATGGGTCTTATGAAGACCCCTCTTCTCACCCTCCTCGCCGCCTTCGCCTTGGTCGGCTGCCAGACCCAGGAAGCCGTCCCCACCCAGCGCAACCTCACCGTGGGCGCCACCCCCGAAAGCGTCACCAAGGGCTTCGGCGGCAAATATTTCGTGACCCTCATGGGCACCTCCCGCAAGGCGGGCGACGGCGACGGCAAGATCGTCAAGGTCGACGGGGACAAGGTGACGGTGCTCACCGAAGGACTCGATGACCCGAAGGGCATCGTCTTCGTCGCGAATCGTCTTATCACCGCCGATTTCGATAAAGTCTGGTCCATCGACGCCAAGGGCAAGAAGACCCTCCTCGCCGGCCCGGCCGCTTTCCCCACGCCGCCCACCTTCCTCAACGACGTCGTCGTCTCGCCCGACAAGAAGAGCGTGCTGATCACCGACATGGGAGCGGTCACCAAGATGCGCGGCGCGGACGGCAAGCTCTTCGCCATCGACAGCCCTGAGCATAAGGCCATCCCCGTCGTCGCCCGCGTCTTCCAGGTCACGCTCGAAGGCAAGGTCACCGAAGTCATCGCCCCGACCGCCAAGATGCTCAACCCGAACGGCATCGACGTGATGGCCAACGGACGGATCCGCATCGCCGAGTTCTTCACCGGCGACGTGCTCGAATACAACAAGGGCAAGTGGAAGACCCTCGCCAAGGGCCACCGCTCCGGCGACGGCATCGTCCACGACTCCAAGGGTCGGTTCTACATCTCCGAAGTCATGACCGGCCGCGTCACCCGCTACGAAGCCGACGGTTCGGCCCCCAAGGAACTCGGCCAGGGCCTCAAGTCCGCCGCCGACCACTTTCTGGACGAAAAAGCCGGCGTGCTCATCGTCCCCGACAGCAAGGCGGGCGAGCTCGTCTTCCTCGCGCTGTAAGGACCTTAGGGTTGGGGGCAGGGGTCGGGATAGGGGTAGGCTGGAAAACACTTTCCAACCTTTCCCCCACCCTGGTGTCTTAACGGGTTAGTCCCCCGCTTCTTTAGCATGAATAAACTGCTTACCTTTCTTCTCCTAGCCCTCGTCGTCGATGCGCGAGCGCTAGAGCCAATCGCCGCCTTCAGTCCGGAGAGTCGCATCCTCTTCCAGGGCGACTCCATCACGGACGGTAACAGGGGACGTTCGCTCGACCCCAACCACATCCTCGGCCACGGCTACGCGTTCATCATCGCGGCGCGCCATGGGGCGGCCTTCCCGGAGCGTAAGCTCGACTTCTTCAATCGCGGGGTGAGCGGCAATACCGTGCTCCACCTCCAGAATCGCTGGACCAAGGACACTCTCGCCCTCAAGCCCGACCTCCTATCGGTGATGGTCGGCGTGAACGATCACAGCAAGGGCGTCCCGCTCGAAGCCTACGAGGCCGCCTACGACAAGATCCTGACCGAAGCCCGGGCCCAGAACCCTAAGCTCATGCTCGTGCTGATGGAGCCATTCGTCCGCCACCCTGGAAAGCCCGTACCGGAAAGCATCGTCGCACGGCAGGCCATCGTGGCCAAGCTCGCCCAGAAACATGGCGCCGCCCTCGTGCGGCTGCAGAAACTCTTTGATGACGCCGCCGCCAAGACCGCCGACGACTATTGGGTCTGGGATAGCGTCCACCCGACCTACCGCGGCCATCAGCTCATGGCCGACGAGTGGGAGCGCGTGGTCCGGGAGACCTGGAAATAAACGCACGATTTTGATGCCCCCAGCCGCGAGGACGGGCTGGCTTCCGCCCGGGCAGCCACCAACCTAGTGAGGTCCGACATGCCCCTGCGTCGCCTCACCCTCCTCCCCTTCCTCGCCACGCTGGCTTTCGGCGCGGCGCCGGAAGCGCGTATCGACGAGAAGCACCGGGCATTCCTCAAGGAATACTGCGTCGAGTGTCACAACGCGGATAAGCAGAAAGGTAAGCTTCGCCTCGACGACATCGCCCTGAAGCTCGACACGGTCCAGCTCGCAGACCGCTGGCAGAAGATCCTCAACCAGGTCAATTCGGGCGAGATGCCGCCCGATGACTCCAAACAGCCGGCCCCGGTCGCGAAAGCCGATTTCCTCGAGATGCTTTCGGGCACGCTCGTGACCGCCCGTAAGACGATCGGTGACGCTAACGGGCAGATCACGATGCGTCGCCTGAACCGACGCGAGTACAAGAACACCCTCCGCGACCTGCTCGGGGTGGACATGTCCGTCAACGAACTCCCGGCCGACGGCGGAGCCGGCTCTTTCGACACGGTGGGGGCCTCGCTCTTCATGTCGTCGGACCAGTTCGAGCAATACCTCGCGCTCGGCCGACAGGCCATCGACGAACACGTCATCCGCTACGGCCGCCAGACGCCCGAACTGAAGGTGCGTTTCGAAGCAGAAGATTACGCGAACCCGCGCATCACCAAGTCTTACGCCGACCGCGTCGATTGCCATGAACGTTATGCCGCCTGGACCAAGGCGGTCGATGAGGCGGCGGCCCGTCCCGAAAACGCCGCGCTCGTCGCGACCATCGCGGCCGAGAAGAAAGGCAACGCGACCTACCGCTATTACCAGTGGCAACGCATCCCCGGCGCGCCCAGCCCGGAGAAGTTCGGCTACCTCGATGCGATCCATGCCGACGAACAAGGCCGCCGCAACTGGGTGCACTCCGCGCCTCAGCAGCGCGCCTACCTGGCGAACCCGGCGACAAAGTCCGGCTCTTTCCTCACCTACGCGGACGTCTTCGCTAACCCCTACCAGCCGTTCAGCATCCCCGGCGGTTGGCCGGCGGGTAAATATACCATTCGCGTCCGGATAGCGGCGACGGCCGATACGCCTAAGTCGCGTCACTTCGTCGAGTTCGGCCCGATGCACGGCGCGGTCGCCAGCACCCATGAAGTGATCGGCACGATGGCAAAACCGCAGGTCCTGGAAATCCCGGTGACGATCACCACCGGCGGCACCCGCGGCTTCTTCCTGCGCGAGCGCGGCTCCTTCGATTCCAATGAACGGGCCCTCCAGATCTTCGGCGAAGCCCTCAGGCGCAACGGGGTCGGGCCTGAGTTCGCCCTTTGGATCGATTGGGTCGAGATCGTGAACGGCGGGCCGTCGCCCGTGACCTTCGATCACCGCGAAACGGAAGTCCTGGCTAATCGTGTCGTCGGCGGGACCTATAACGGCTATTACCTCGGCGGTTATACCGTCGCCAAGGCCTACCTCGACTCCGACCGCTCCAAGCCCCCGTCCGCCTTCGGCAAGGGCATCCCCGATGCGCAGGAGGCCAAGTTCCGCGTCTCGGTCTTCGAACGACACGGCCCGGGCTTCCGGCGCTATCTGGAGGACCCTCTCAATAAGACGGGTGCGACGCTGAATATCTTCGAGACGCACAAGGAAGAAGTCATCGCGCTGCCGCCCGATGTCTCGACGGACTGGGACAAGACGAAGCGAGACCCGGTGCCGACCGGTGAATACCTCCTGCGCCTCCGCGTCGGGGCGATCGCCGGTACGCCTGCCGCGCGACACTATCTGGAGATGGGTACGCGCACCAAGGACGAGCCGTTTGCGTTCGTCCGCACCTTCCAGGTCACGGGGACGACCGCAGCCCCCCAGACCATCGAGATACCGGTCTCGATCACGGCCACCGGTCCGCGTTCTTTCGTCTTCCGCGAGAAGCGCGACATCCGCAACGACAACGAAACCTACGAAGCGGCCCGCAAAGCCACCGGCGTCGGTCCACCCGCCGCCCTCTGGGTCGACTGGGTCGAATGGGAAGCCGTCGATGCCCGCCGTCGCGGCACGGCGGTCGAAGCCGCGATTCCTACCGCCCCCGAAGGCGTAGCTGAGACTGACTATGCCCGCTCAGTGCTGACCCGCTTCGCCCTACGCGCCTTCCGCGGGAAGACGCCGGCACCGGAGTATGTCGATAAGCTCGTCACCCTCTTCGCCAAGCGCCGCGCGGCCGGCGATTCCCTGACGACGGCCCTGAAGCAGCCGTTGAGCGTGATCCTGGCCTCGCCTGGCTTCCTCTACCTGCAGGAACCTGGCGTAGAAAAACAACGCCGACGTCTCGACGACCTCGAACTCGCCGCCCGTCTGTCCTACTTCCTCTGGAGCGCGCCGCCGGACGCCGAGCTCCTGCGCCTGGCCCAGCAAAACACGTTGCACCAGCCCGCCATCCTGAGCGCGCAGGTCGACCGCCTGATCGCCGACCCGAAGTCGTCCTCCTTCATCACCGGGTTCACGCATCAGTGGCTGGGCCTGCATCGCCTCGATTTCTTCCAGTTCGACACCAAGCTGCATAAGGATTTCGACGACAGCACCAAAGCCGCCGCCCGCAACGAAGTCTATCAGACCGTCGACTATATCCTACGCCACGGCGATAGCCTCAACCGCCTGCTCAAGAGTGACTATGTGGTGATCAACGGCCTGCTCGCCGATTACTACGGCTTGAGCGAGGTGAGCGGCGACGCCTTCCGCAAGGTGACGCTCCCCAATGATTCACCCCGCGGCGGTCTGCTCGGCATGGCCGCCGTCCTCGCCATGGGCAGCAACGGTCGCGACACCAGCCCCGTCGAGCGCGGCGCCTGGATCCTGCGCAAACTCCTCCACGAACCGCCGCCCCCCGCCCCGCCGAACGTCCCGCAACTCAGTCGCCTCGAATCAAAGCTCCTCTCCACCCGCGAACGCCTCGCCGCCCACCAAGAACAACCCCAGTGCGCTCAGTGCCACCGCAAGATCGACCCCGTCGGCTTCGGGCTGGAGAACTTCAACGCGACCGGCAAGTGGCGGACCACGGAGACCTATGAAAAGAAAGGGTTCGGCAGCAAGACCTGGCCCATCAGCCCGGCCGGCGCTTTCTACAAAGGAGCCAGCTTCAAGGACTACTTCGAACTCCGCGACCAGATCGCCGCCCACCCGGACAAGTTCGGCCGCGGCTTCACCGAGGCCCTGGTCGAATACGGACTAGGCCGACCGTTCGGCTTCCTCGACGAACCGCTCGCCACGACCATCCTCACGGAAGCGCAGGCCAAAGACTATCAGATGTCAGCCTTCCTCCGCGCCCTCGTCCTCTCCGAAACTTTCCAAACCAAATGAGCCGAACCGACCTCAGCCGCCGCCACTTCCTGCGCGCCGCCGGCACGCTGATCGCCCTACCCGCGCTGAGCTCGCTGGGCTTCAAGGCCTTCGCCGCCGAGAAACCTTCGACGCAGCCCAAGCGCATGGTCTTCCTCGGCTTCGGCTACGGCGTGACCAATGAGACTTGGTTCCCGTCCCTCAAGGATACCGGAGCCGACTACGCCCTGCCGGCCGGACTCGCCCCGCTCGCCGAACACAAGAAGGACTTCACCCTCGTCCAAGGGCTTTCGAACAAGTTCAGCGACGAGGCCCACTGGGGCAGCACCTTCTGGCTGACAGGGGCGAACCGCTACTCCGAGCCCGGCCAGAGCTTCCACAACGGCATCTCCGCCGACCAAGTCGCCGCTGCGAAGCTCGGGATGAACACACGTTACGGCTCCATCCGCCTCGATTGCGCCAACGCGCTGGATTCCGGCCACGGCCCGGGCTCGATGGCCTGGGACGCCCGCGGCAAGCCGCTGATCGGCCACGAGAACCCCGTCGCCGCCTACCACCGGTTGTTTTCCGACGAGACCATGCCCCTCGCCCAACGACAGGCCATGCTCGCCGAGCAGCGCAGCGTGCTTGACGTCGTCCTCGAAGATGCGGCCCGCGTCCGCCGGGGGCTTTCGCGCAGCGATGCCGACAAGCTCGACGAATACTTCCAGAGCGTCCGCGACATCGAACTACGACTCTCCAAGGACGAACAGTGGCTGGACCGCCCCAAGGCCAAGGCCCCCTTCCCTCCGCCCAAGCCCGGCCTCGCCGGTAAGGACGAGATCAAAGTGATGTATGACCTCATCGTCGCGGCGCTCCAGACCGACAGCACCCGCGTGCTCACCTACCGTCAGCCGGTCAGCTCGCTCCTCGCCAGCCT
>CAIXQT010000123.1 GCA_903921665.1 uncultured Opitutia bacterium | reverse complement strand
TCGGGACGAACTGGTTCATCCCGGCGTTGGTGAAGAGCAGGTTGGGGGAGTCCGGCATCAGGCTCGACGACTGGACGATCGAGTGCTGCTTCGATTTGAAGAAATCGAGGAAGGATTGGCGGACTTGGGCGGAGGTCATGGGACGGTAAAGCGGAAGGAATGAAGGGGTCTTTTTAAGCCCCTGTCGGGTCAAAAGGGAAGGGAAATGAAAGGTAACAGCGGTTGGCGGTTGGGCTGAAGCCAGATTCAAAGGGAGACCGGAAACCGGGAAGGATGCTGCGGCCATAAAAGGCCCATGCCAATCATCCGGTCTCCCTTTGCTGTTTCACCTATCCGCTAACCGCCAACCGCTACAACCCGACATGGGTAGGGCGACCATTGCCATGGCCGCCGTTCGCAGAGGCGCATGCGTATCACCGGGCAGGATTACCGACTATTCCAAGCTCCGTCCGCCCACGGACGTGATAGCAACCACGTCCCTACCATCACTCCCCTGCGGCGATCAGTTCCGCGTGCAGTTGGAAGAGGGCGTGGGCGCTGTCGGCATAGAACAGCGAGAGGCGTTCGATGAGCTTCGCGTCATGCCAGGACACCACGTTGGCCTTGAAGGTCAGGCGGGCTTCGCCGAGGCCATCGCGCCGGCGATGCGAAAGCTCCTGCGAGAAGTGCAGCGTGGAGGGCAGCTTCTTGGCATAGCGCTTCTGGTCCGAGAGGAAGGCCGCGATGGCGCCCAGTTCCGACTGGGCGTCGAGCGTGAGCGTCACCGTCGCCTCGCCCGGGACGTCGCCTTCGCGCGGCTGGTAGAAACCGCGGACGATCGCCGTCGAGCCTTTCAGCGAGGCGCGCGCGTTGAAGTCGTCCCGCGCCGTCAGGCGGTAGGCCGGGGCGAGCTTCTTGAGGTGGTCGGCGACGGCCTTCCAGAGGGCGGGTCTCATGCCCTGACTCTTGCCGATCCCGTGCCAGAGGCAAGCGGGCCGCTCGTCATAAGCCGCCGAGTTATTGACAGGCACGAAAAAGGGCGTGCCGTCTGGCACGCCCTTTGAGGGGGAGACTGAGCGAAGCTTACTTCTTCTTCGCCGGCTCCACCTTGGCGGGGGCGCCGAGCGGGTGCTCCTTGAGGACTTCCTCGACGGTGTACAGGGCGTTGTTCTTACCCTTGATCGCTTCGCGGACCTTCTTGACCTGAGCCGTCTTCACGGCCGGGAGGTTGTTGCCGAAGGACTGGCGGACGTAGGTGATCACCGCGGCGACTTCCTCATCCTTGAGGAGCTGGCCGAGGCCGGTCATGACCGGCTGGCCGGAGGCGGGGTCGCCATAGGTCTTACCGTCGATCGTCTGGACGCCGTAGAGGCCGTTGAGGACGATCTTGATCACGCGATCGGGGTCGCCTTCGAGCCAGCCGTTGGACGGATAGCCAGGGGTGCGACCGAGGGGCGGGTAGGCGCCGCGGGCCGGCTTGCCGGGTTCCTTAGGCATCTCGGCGCCACGTCCGTCGGCCTGGTGACAGGTCGAGCAGTGGGCTTCGCGGAAGTAGACTTCCTTGCCCAGGTCGTAGAGGCGCTTGTCTTCCTTGGAGAGCTTCTTGTCCGACGGGCCGTAGGAAATTTCCTTCTGGTCGGCGTAGTCGCGCAGGACGACCTTGCCCTTGCCCTCGGGGAGGGACTCGAGCTGCTTCATCGTCTGGCGGAGACAGTAGGCGATGTAGTAATCCTTGGAGCCCTTGAGGGTGGCGGCGGCGGCGATGGCGCGCTCGGTGTCCTGGCCGCGGAAGAAGCTCAGGCCACGGACGCCTTCGAGCTGGACGCGGAGGTGGGCGTCCTTGACGGCGTTTTCCATGATCGCGAGCGAGCCCGGGATGCGGTCGCGCTGGTAGATGGCGACGCGCACGGCCTGGGCGCGGGCGCGGGGCTCAGGCGACTTCAGCAGCTGGCCGAGGAGCTCGAGGTTGACGACGTTATGCCACTGGTGGACCCAGAGGGCTTCGAGGAGGTGGTGGGCGTCCTCGACCTTGTTCGCATCGAACTGCTTGGCCCACTTCTGGACGGCGGCGATCACCTTCGCGGAGTCGTGCTTGTGCAGCTCGATCTTGGCGCGCTGGCGGACGTTGTCTTCGTGCTCGGTGAGGAGCGCGACGAGGTTCTCGATGGATTCGCCGTCGATCTTCTTCGGCGTGAGGAGCGGGCGGCCCGGGTAGGTCAGGCGATAGAGGCGGCCGTGCTGGTGGTCGCGGTTCGGGTCACGCAGGTGGTGCTGGAGGTGGCCGATGAGCATCTGGGACCAGTCCATGACGTAGAGCGAGCCATCGGGGGCGACGGCGACGCCGGAGGGGCGGAAGTTGCCGGCCTTCTCCTTGTCGGTCTCGATGAGGTTCGGGAGGATGGTCTCTCCCTTGATGCCGGCGCCGTCCTCGGTGATCTTCGCGCGGAAGATGCCCTGGACGGTGATCACGTTCGTGTTGAGGAACACGCCCTGCCAGTCGTCGGGGAAGTGGCGGCTGCTCAGGATCGCGGTGCCGGGGCACGGGCGGGAAGGACGGTTCCAGAGCTGCTTGAAGTTGGAGTGAGCGCCGGTGTCGAGGTGGCTCGAGAAGCCCGGGCCGAAGTAGTTGGCGTTACCGGTGGCGTCGGTGATGATGTCGTTGCCCCAATAGTCGAAGACGCGGCCGTGCGGGTTGGCGAAGCCGTAAGGCACGTGGCGGGTCAGCTTATTGGTCTGGGGTTCGAAGCGGTAGATGGCGCCGTTGGTGTTGCGCAGCACGCCGTTGAAGGTCTCGACCTGGGTGCGGTGGAACACGCCGTCGGAGAGGTATATCGCGCCTCCCGGTTCATAGCAGATGGAGTTCGTCTCGTGGTGCGAGTCGGCGGCGTCCATGCCGGTGAGCAGGCGCTCCTTCCAGTCGGCCTTGCCGTCGCCGTCGGTGTCGCGGACGTACCAGATGTCAGGCGACTGGATCAGGATGACGCCATCCTTGTAGAACTGGAAGCCGGTCGGGCAGTTGAGGCCGTCGAGGAAGGTCGTCGACTTGAGGACCTTGCCGGTCTTGGGGTCGAGGTCCAGGACGATGAGCTTGTCGAAGACCTTGGTGGTCGGGGAGGTCTCGGGGTAGGTCGGCCAGCAGGCGATCCAGAGGCGGCCCTTGGTGTCGAAGTTCATCTGCACCGGGTTGACGAGTTCGGGGATGGTCGTCTCGTCGGCGACGAACTCGACCTTGACGCCTTCGGGCGTGGTGAGGTGCTTGAGCTGGTCGACGCCGCTGAGGTAGGGGACGGGTTCCTTGCGGTTCGGCGGGACGGGGATCTCGGCCTTGAGATTGTCATGCTTCACTTCGACGGCCTTGCCCTGGGCGGCGGCCCAGATGCCCTTGTCATGATTGGCGGTCTTGAGGTCGCGGTTGGCGAGCTCGGCGCCCAGGACGGTGGCGTTGTCGATGCCCTCGTACTTGATGCGCGAACGCTGGCCGAAGATGTTGAACTGGTCGACGGTGCGGTAGCGGTGGTGCCACTGGGTGCTCTTCTCGTTGACCTCGGCGCGGACCTTCTCGTTCACGGCGCCGGCGGACTTGCCGAAGACGGCCTGGAACTGGGCGGGGCCGAAGGCGGCGTCGCCGGAGGCGTTGACGTGGATGCCGTTGAGGGTGAGCGGGGACTTGGCCGCGGCGAAGAGCTGCTGGGAAACGGCGAAGAGGTCGACGAACTGCACGCCGTTGGCCTTGGCGACGTCGGCCATGGCGGAGGCGTAGAGCTTGAGGTTCTTGTTGTTGTCGGCGGCCAGCTTGGCGTCGAAGTCGGCGGACTTCAGGTCCTCGTGCGCGATCGGGGAGAAGAGGACGACGCGGACCTTGCCCTTGCCGTAATCGGCGGCGAGCGTCTGCTTGAGCCACGCGTCGAGGTTGGCCTTGAAGGTGTCGAGGCCGGCCGCGCCGGCGAAGGACTCGTTGAAGCCCCAGTAAGCGAAGATCACGTTGGCGTGGAAGTGCGCGCCGGCATGGTAGGTGACCTCGGTCTTGCCGACCTTGGTGGTCAGGGCGCCCGGCTTCATGTTGAGGAAGTAGTCGAGACCGGCGACTTCGTCGGAACGATGCGGCTTCACGCCGACTTCGTCGCCGGAGAAGCCGAGGTTGCGGACCACGAGGTTATGGTTCGGGAAGGCCTGGTGGATCAGGGTCTCGAAGTGGCCGTGGTGCTGCTGCCGGTCGGCGAAGCCGCTGCCGACGAAGGCGATGTTGTCACCCTTCTCGAGGGTGAGGGTTTGGGCCGTGACGGAGGCGACTCCGAGCAGGGCTAAAAGGAGGGTGGACAGCTTGCGCATGGGTTTGTGGTTTTGGTAAAAAGGGGAGGGCCATGCGGGGTGGCATGGTCAAGACGGGGAGGGGAAAACCTGTCGCTCTTTCAACATCCTGCCAAGGGGAATGTTCCTGACTGGGCCTGCAAATGAGCGCCAAAGCCGCTCATTTGCAGGCCCAGAGGGACAGGGCTAGGGCTAGGGATGGTTCGATGGCCTCAGGTAGGGGCGCCACTGCGTGGCGTCCGTGGGCGAACGGACATTCGAGGGTCGAGTAGGCTGCCCGGTGATGCGAACGTGCGGACTCGAACGGCGGCCATGGCAATGGCCGCCCTACCCACGATAGGTGGTAGCGGTTGGGAATAAAAAATAGAAACCGTTCCCCCTTTGATCGTTGGCATTTCCCAACCGCTAACCGCCAACCGCTAACACCTATCTCGTCACTGCCCCAACGGCTTCGAGAGATCGAACTCGGCCTTGGTGGTCCACCTCTGCTTGGTGCCTGCGGGAGCTTCGACGCGGGTGCGGAAGATCACGGTATTATCGAGGTCAAGGTCCTCGGCCCAGATGAACTTTGCGCCGGCGAAACTTTCCTTGGCCTTGATGAAGGACTCCTTGGGGTTCACGCGTCCTTCGGTGAATTCAGTCGCGTTGCTCCATTTGCTGTCATCGAAGTCGACGGCGAACCAATTGGCCGGCACGGGCGTGTGCTCGACCTTGGGGTTCTTGACGTCGCCGTTGAGCGGGCCTTTGAAGAAGCTCTTGGCCTTCCACTTCGCGTTGGTGACGGTGCCGTCGGAAAATTTCACGATCAGGCCGGCGTCGCCGATATGGTCGCCGTATTCCAGGCCGGTCTTCGGGTCGGCGTTGTCGCGACCCATGATAGCGATCGTCATGGGGTACTCCGGCAGGATGTCGACGGACACGACGTTGTGCGGCATGTAGTCGATAGGGTCGACGACACGGAGCTTACCGTTGACGTAGAGGACGAACCAGTTGTCGGCGTAGACGCTGAGCTTGATGGTGTCGTCCATCGACGGCTTCACCATGCCGGGCTTGTCGCCCTTCTTGCCTTTGCCCTTCTTGCCCTTGCCCTCGCCACCAGGGGGCGGGCCGGTCTCATTCGCGGCTTCGCTCGTGATCTCGAGATCCGTCGGCACGATCGCGCCGCCATCCCCGGGCGGAGGGCGTTTGCCTTTCTCGCCCTTGCCTTTGCCCTTTTCGCCGCCTTTGCCTTTGCCGCCGCCTGGGCCGCGCTCATTCGGCGTATAGGTCTCGGTCTCCGTCGACCCATCGGCTTTCGAGTAGATAAAGGTCCAGGTCTTGTCGTCGTTGAGGGCGTACTTCACGCTCAGGGCCTTGCCGTTGAGGGTATAGTTGAGCGCGAACTTCTTGCCGTCGGTGGTGAAGTCCTTGATCAGCGCGCCGCGGAGCGGGCTCTGGGAATAGGCTGAGCCTTCGCGGCGGACGTGGCTCGCCGAAGGCTGCGGGTCGACCTGTCCGTCCACTTCGGTCACCTCCCCGTGGAAGCCGCCGTTGATGTACGGATACTTCTTCTGGGCATGGTAATGGTAGCCGAGCACCTTGGTCTCATGGCCGCCGAAGGCGTCGAGTTTGCCGACTGCGGAGCCGTCGGGTTCGTTGTAGCCGTAGATTGCGTAACCATCGAGGGCCACGGCGATGGGCTTCCCTTTGCCGATGTCCTTCTCGAGGAAGACCGGGGCGTCGTGGTAGTGGTAGTCGTCGGCTTTGCCGCAATGTCCGCCGAAGGCGTCCAGCTCGCCGAAGGCCTTGGCGTCGTCGCCGCGGTTGTTCAGCGCGTTAAAGATCGGCACGCCATTGGCGGCGAGCGCGATGGCGCCGCGCATGAAGTGCGTCTTCGCGGACATGGGCTCCTTGGCCGGCACGGGCTTGAGCGGGATGCGCCAGGCGTTGGCGCCGGCATAGGTCTGCGGGATCGGCACCTGCTGCTGCCAGGACTTGATGCCGGTCATCAGCGGATGGTCGGGCAGCCCCTTGGCCTCGATGTAAAGATAGGTGTCGTCCCAGCGCACGTCGACGTTCTTGGCGAAGGCCTGGAACGACGTGGCGATCAGCGGCGCGCTGCCGGGGGCGGCGGCGAGATACGTGCTGGTCATCGCGTACTTTACCGTCGGCTGGACGAGCGCGGGGGCTTCGAGCGGCGTGCGGTACCGGTTGTCGACCGGCGGGAGGTGCGCGTGCGCGGCGGCGTGGCAGCCGAGCAGGGCGAGCAGGAGGAGGGCGGAAGGGGGGCGCATCGCTTTGGGTTAGGCTACCATCATAACCGAAGCGACCTTAAGGAGACGTTAAGTCCCGCCGCCTACAGGGGTCAGCCGCGGGCGATCAAGGCTTCCTCGATCTTGGCGAGATCGTCCGGCTTGATGACGAACTTGCCGCCGAAGACGGTTTCCTTGATCTGGCCGGGCTTACGGGCGCCGACGATGGCGGCGGTCACGCGCGGCTGGCGCAAGACCCAGGCGATGGCGAGTTCGGCCGAGTTCCGTCCGTAGCGGTGGGCGATCTCCGCCAGGACCTTGGTGAGGGCGACGTTCTTCGAGAGGAGGGGTTCGTTGAACTGCGGGTCCGCACGGCGATGGTCGTCGGCCGGAAGCGCGGCGACCCACTCGCGCGTGACCTTGCCGCTCAGGAGGCCTTTCTGCATGGGGCTGTAGGAGATGATGCCGATGTCGTTCGCTTCGCAGTAGGGCAGGAGTTCGGCCTCGATGCTGCGGTTGAGCATGCTGTAAGGCGGCTGCAGGAACGTGACGCGGTGGATGGGCTGGATACGCTCGAGCTGCGCGACGCTGAAGTTGCTGACGCCGGCGTAGCGGACCTTGCCCTCCTTCACCAGTTCGGCAACGGCGGACCAGCCTTCTTCGATATCCTCGTCGGGCTGCGGCCAGTGGATCTGGTACATGTCGATGACGTCGACGCCCAGGCGGCGCAGGCTGTCTTCGCATTCCTGCTTCACGCTCGCGCGCTTGAGACGCGGCACGATCGTGCCGTCGGCTTCCCAGCAGCGTTCGCACTTCGTCGAGAGGATCGGGCGGTCCTTCATCTCCTTGAGGGCGCGACCGACGACTTCTTCGGAGCGACCGAGACCGTAGACCGCGGCGGTGTCGATCCAGTTGATGCCGACGGCCATGGCCTCATGGATCGTGCGGATGGAAAGCGCGTCGTCCTGCGCGCCCCAGCCGAATTTCCAGTCGCCACCGCCGATGGCCCAGGTGCCTAGGCCGACGGGCGTGAGGTGGAGCGGGGAGTTGCCGAGCTTGCGGGTCTTCATGGCGATTCACCTATTCCGGGCAAGGGAAGGGAGGATGTCGAGACAGGTTAGGGCCAGAGCCAGGACTAGGGCTGGGGCTAGGACCTGAACTCAAAGGGAGACCGGATGATTGGCTGGGATCCTTGATAATGGCCGCAGCAAACTTTCCGGTTTCCGGTCTCCCTTTGTCGTTATGACTTACCCAAACAAAAAGGGGCCTGGCGGCCCCTTCAGCGTTTCAACTAGCTCTGGCCCTGTGAAGTCGGCGAGCCTCGCTCGCCCGACTTCACTTCACATCCTTCAGGAACTGCTGATACTGGGCTTCGGTCTGCGCGGCGTTCAGCTTGCCGGTATGGATCAGGATGCGGAAGCGGAAGGTCTCGGACTGGCCGGCCTTGAGCGTGAAGTTGAGGGGTTTCTTGGACGGGTTGCCCTTGGGGAATTCCTTGGCGCCGAAAGGATTGGCGGCGAAGAGGCCGTAGCCGCGGCAATGCCAGTAGGTCGGGTAGGTGACGTTCTTCGGGTGGTCGAAGATGCCGATGCTGACGTCTTCGCCCTTCACGTTGCCGGAGAGGGTCATCCACTTGGCGCGCGTGCTCCACGCGTCTTTCTCGCCGACGGCGCCTTCGCTGCTGAGGTAGACGCCGTTGACGCCGGTATTGTCGAGCTTGGCGACGGTGGTCGGGATGCCGGCGGCGTCGGTGAAGATCTCGGGCTTGGTCGAAGGTTCTTCGAGGGAGCGGGTCACGCGGATCGCGATGGCGCCTTCCTTGGAGTCATGGAAGACGGCGTCCTTCTCCTGGGCGGTGAGGGTGATGATGCGGTCGATGATGCGCAGGTCCTTGGCGGCCCGGAAGACGAGGGTCTCGTCCTGCTGGAGGACCTTGGAGCCGTCGGCCATGATCCAGTCCGAGGAGACCTCGAGGGTCGCGGCGCCGTTGCCGCCGTTGATGGTCTTGATGCTCTTATGCTTCACCGCGCCGTAGGGCATCTTGCCTTTGTGGCTGTGGCCAGGGGGCGGGGAGTTCCAGAAGTCGGTGCCGTTGACGTCGCCGTAGTTGAACCAAGAGGAGATGTGGTGCGGGTGGTCGGTGCGCTCGCCGGCGATCTTCTCGTTCGGGTATCCTCGGGTGAAGATGTTGCCCTGCGAGGTGCGGAGGGGGGAAAGGATCGGCTTCTTCTGCTCGGCCGAAAAGACGTAGGAGGTGAAAGGCTGGCCGTCGACGAGGACGTCGACCTGCGACTTGTCCTTCTGTTCGACGAGTTTCACTTCCTGGGCGACGGCGGCTTGGCCGAACGCAGCGAGGAGGGCGAGGGGGTGCTTCATGGGGATGAAGTTAGGACATAGCCCCGCCCCCAAGGTTGCCAATCTGAAAGGGGCGAACTTAACCAAGGAACGGCGTTTGCGTATCAGGATTTCGGCTTCCTTAAGTCCGGCCTAGGGCTAATCGTGCTGCACCCCGCCATGCGATTCCTCGCGCTCTTCTTCGTCTCCGTCTGCTTCGCCGCCCCGGTCCTCCCGCCCGGCCCGGACGAACGCGTCGCGCCCTCCTCCTACAAGAACGGTCAGCCGCCGGACGAAGCCATGAAGACGATGTCCCTGCCGAAAGGTTTCCAGGTCTCGCTCGTCGCGGGTGAGCCGAAGGTCGTCCAGCCGATCGCGATGTGCTTCGACGAACGCGGCCGCCTCTGGGTCGTGGAAGGCATGTCCTATCCGAAGAAGCGCCCGGACGGCACCGGCGCCGACCGCATCCTGATCTTGGAAGACGTGAAAAAGGACGGCTCCTATGCCAAGGTCACGGTCTTCAAGGAAGGACTCAATTTGGTCTCGGGCATCGAAGTCGGCCACGGCGGCGTCTGGGTCGGCGCTGCGCCGGAGTTCCTCTTCATCCCGAAGGACGCCGACGACAAGGCCGGTAAGCCGGTCGTGCTGCTCGACGGCTGGGGCTTCCATGACACGCATGAGACGCTCAACAGCTTCGTCTGGGGGCCGGATGGCTGGCTCTACGGCAACCACGGCGTGTTCACCCATTCGGTCGTCGGCCGGCCCGGCACGCCCGAGGAGAAACGCGTGAGGATCAACGCGGGTGTCTGGCGCTTCCATCCGACCCGTCACGTCTTCGAGGTCTTCGCCGAAGGCACGAGCAATCCTTGGGGCCTCGACTACGACGCCCGTGGCGAATTCTTCAACACGGCCTGCGTCATTCCGCACCTTTATCATATCCTCCCCGGCGCTCGCTACCAGCGTCAGGCGGGCCAGCACTTCAATCCCTTCACCTACGACGATATCAAGACGATCGCCGACCACGCCCACTATGCGGGCGGCCGCATCCACCAGCCGGTCGTCGCGAAGATCCCGGAAAGCACCGACACCGTCGGCGGCGGCCACGCCCACTCGGGTCTGGCGATCTACAACGGCGATAATTTCCCGGCGGCCTATCAGGGCATGCTCATCTTCGGCAATCTGCACGGGCACCGCCTCGTCTCCGACCAGGTCGTGCCCGAGGGCAGCGGCTACGCCGGCCGTCACGGCAACGATTTCCTGCGCAGCAACGATGCCCACTTCATCCCGGTGTCGCAACGCGTCGGCCCGGACGGCGCCCTCTATGTCAGCGACTGGACGGACAAGCAGGTCTGCCATAACAACAACCAGGAGATCTGGGATCGCGCCAACGGCCGTATCTATCGCGTGAGTTACGGTAAGCCGGTCTCGCGCGCCCGCGACCTCGCCGCCTTGACCGACCTCGAGCTAGTCGGCCTCGCGCTCGATGACGCCAACGAGTTTTATGTCCGTCAGGCCCGTAAGGTGCTCGCCGAGCGTGGTCTTTCGGGTCGGACGATCGCCGCCGAAGCCCGCGCCCAGCTGCGCGCCACGCTGTCGTCCGCCGGCCCCGCGGTCCGCCGTCTGCGCGCCCTCTGGGTCCTGCAATCCGCCAACCTTCTGGACGACGCCGCGTTGGCCGCCGCCCTGCAGGACGCCGAGCCGGCTCTCCGCGCCTGGGCCGTGCGTCTGATCGCCCAGCAGTGGACCGCCGGCGTCCCGGCCCTCGCCGCGCTCGTGAAGACCGAACCCTCTCCGCAGGTCCGCCGCGAACTTGCTTCCGCGCTCTCCTATCTGCCGCTGGCCCAGCGTACGGCCATCGCCGAGCCGTTGCTCGCGCGGGCCGAGGACGCCCAGGATCATAATATCCCGCTGCTCCTCTGGTACGGTATCGAGCCCCTCGTCGGTGCCGACGCCGCCCGCGGCCTCGCGCTCGCCGCCCTCAGCCGCCACCCCCGGACGACCGACTTCATCTACCGTCGTCTTGCGAGCGACGCCGGCGCCCGCGCCCAGGTGCTGGCGCTCGCGGCCCGGGAAACCGATGCCGCCCGCCGCGCGACGCTCGTCGGCCGCGTGGTCGAAGGTGTCCGCCAGTCAGGCGCTTTCGCTGCGCCCGAAGGCTGGCCTGCGCTCGTCTCCAGCCTGCGCCAAGGCGCTGCTTCTGACCTGCTCGCCAACCTCAACGAACTCGACGCCCTCGCGGGCGACGAAGCCAGCCGCGCCTTCTACCGCGGCCATCTCGCCGACGGGAAGGCTCCGCTCCCGGCCCGCCAGCGTGCGCTTGCCGTGCTCGTGGCTTCCCGCGACCGCGCCGCCGCTCCGGTGATCCATCAGGTGTTCGCCGAGCAGACGACGCCTTCCTTCCGCCGCGCGCTCATCCAGGCGCTCGCCACCGTCGGCGACGACGCTTCGCCCGGCGTGCTGCTCGGACGTCTGGCGTCCTTCACCCCGGAACAGGCGGCCGACGCGGTCGCCGCCCTCGCGGGCAACGCCGTCGGCGGCAAGGCGCTGCTCGCCGCCGTGGCCGAGGGCAAAGCCGACAAGGCCGTGCTTTCGCCGCTCGTCGTCCGT
>CAIXQT010000122.1 GCA_903921665.1 uncultured Opitutia bacterium | reverse complement strand
GCGCGCTGATGGACGAGGGAAAGGTCTTCGCCGCGGAGCAGGCCGATGGCGAGGGCAGCCGTGAAGGAGTCTCCGGCGCCGACGGTGTCCACGACGGCGACCTTGGGGGCGGTCTTCTCGTCGTACTGGCCCTTATGCCAGACGAGCGAGCCGGCGGCACCGCGGGTCAGGGCGACGGTGTGCAGGTCGAAGCGCTGGGCGACGGCGAGCACGAACGCTTTCTCGTCCTTGGGTAGACCGAGCAGGTCGGCGACCACGGGGACTTCGTCGTTGTTAAGTTTGAAGACGTTGGCGAAGCCGAGGGACGACTCGATGACTTCGCGGGAGAAGAAGTTCTGACGCAGGTTGACGTCGAAGATCCGCAGGCAATCCGTCGAGGTGTTCTCGAGGAACTCGCGGACGGTGCGTCGGCTTTCCGGGGCGCGTTGCGCGAGGGAACCGAAGCAGACCGCTTGGCACTTCTTAGCCAAAAGGGCCAGCGACTGATTCCAAGAGATATGATCCCAGGCTGGATCGGCCGCGAAGACGTAGCTCGCCTGCTTGGCGGCATTGAGGGTCACCGTGACCGTGCCGGTCGGGTTCCCGTTACGCTGGAGGAGGAGGGTGTGGACGTTCTTGGCCGAAAGGGAGGCCAGGGCTTCGTCGCCCAGCTTATCCCGACCGACCGCGCTGACCACCCAGGCGTCTCCGCCGAGGCTGGCGGCATGGCAGGCGAAGTTCGCCGGGGCGCCGCCGAAGTGGGCCGCGTCCGGAAAGACGTCCCACAGCACTTCGCCGAGGCCGACGAGGTTAGGGCGGACGATTTCCGGATTCATATCAGTCAGTGAACGGGCCGCCGCCGACCTTGGCGAGCGCATCGCGCACTTTTTGTCCGTTGAGTAGTCCGGCCTCGGTCTTCGTGGTGATCGACAGGGCGGCGGCGACGCCGGCGGCCTCGCCCATGGCCATCGCGGTGACGGTCACGCGGGTCGAGGCATGGGCGCCCCGGGTGGCGCTATGGCAACGGCCGGCGACGAGGAGGTTTGTCAGCTTCTGGGGAAGCAGGGAGCGATAAGGGATGTCGTACGGCTCCGGCTGCACCTTCTTAGGGTCAAAGTCGTTGGCGCCTCCCGTGGTCGTCTTATTCGGATGGATATCAAGATACCAGCAGCCCGTCGCGATGGCATCGTCGAAGCGACGACCTTTCATGAGGTCGTCTTCGCTGAGGACGTGCTCGCCGATGATGCGACGCGATTCACGGACCCCGATCCAAGGATACGCTTCGATGAAGTAGGCGTCTTTGAAGTTGGGCACGTGCTGCTTCCAGACGCGGAACATCGCGTGGGCGTCGGCGCGGCCTTGGATCTCGGCGCGGGAGAGGTCGGCGGCGTCGGTCGGATTGGCTGGGACGCGGATGCCGTGGATATAGACCTCGTCCTTGGCGAACATGAACATCACGCCAGGACCGTAGAAATAGGGCAGCTCGCCCGCGGCCTGGGCTTGCTTGAGGGCTTCGCGGCAGAGCTTGGTGATGTCGGGGGTGCGCTCCACGTTGCCGATACGGAAGTGGAGGGTCAGCGGCTGGACTTCGCTGCTTTGTTCGAAGGGCGCTCCCGCCCAGGCGGCCACGTCGGCGTCGCCCGAGCAATCGATGACTACTTTCGGCTTCACCGTCACCAGTCCGTCCTTGTTGGCCAAGGTGACCTCGGTGATGCGTCCATCCGATGCGGCAGCCTCGCAGACGAACGAATTGAAGAGCACGTCCAGGCGGCCTTGTTGCTCTTTGAATAAGCGGTCGAGCAGGAGCTTGAACTCGAAGGTATTCGGGATGGTCGGGTTATGGCTGAGAATCTTCTGGGCGTCGGGTGGGCAGACGCCGGATTTGGCGAGTAGTTCGAGGGCGATGCCGCGGACGACGACGCGTTTCGTCGTGATGTGCGCGATGCCATCGAAGTACGGGAGCCCGACGCTGGTAACAATGCCGCCGGCGAAAGGGGCTTTTTCGACCAGGAGTGTCTTAGCTCCGGCTCGGGAGGCCGCAAGGGCTGCCGCGCTACCGGCGCAGCCTCCGCCGACCACGAGGACGTCGGTATGGATGACCTTACGGTCTGCCTTGCGGGTGACCGCCGCGTCAGCGCCCAGGGGTAGGGCCGAGGCGAGCAACGTGGATTTGAGGAAAGTGCGACGATCGCTCATGAAACTTTAGCCCCAGTATTGGGCGGTCTTAAGTTTGAGGAAGTCGACGCTGCGGCGGAGCTGTTCGATGCCGTCGACGCCGTCCTCGATGCTGATCCATCCGTCGAAGCCGACCCGCTTGAGCTCGGTGAAGATGGCGTCGTAGTCGTTGAGACCTTTGCCAATCTCGCCGTGGCGGAGGCGCTTGGCATATCCGGCGGCGCCGCCTTCTTCCTTCCGGAGGTCCTCAAGGGTGCCTTCGATGAGATAGCGGTCTGAGGCGTGTATGGTCACGACCCGGTGCGAGACGCGCTTGAGCAGTGCGATGGGGTCGTCGCCGGCGATGTAGGCGTTGCTGGGGTCGTAGTTCACGCCGAAGCCATCAGCGGGCAGGGCGTTCACCAGGTCGCAGAAGACGTCCATCTTCTGGGCGAACTCGGGATACATCCAAAAATCGTCCTTGTAGTGGTTCTCGAGAATGAGCGTCACGCCGCGTTCCTTGGCGTAAGGGATGCAGGCGATGATACTGTCGGCCGCGAGACGCACGCCTTCGGCGTCGGTGAGTTCGGGGCGACGCTGGCCGCTGAGGACGCGGCAGTAGGAGCCGCCGAGCGCGTGGGTCATGTCGATCCAGCGCTTCTGCTTGGCGATCTCGGCAT
>CAIXQT010000121.1 GCA_903921665.1 uncultured Opitutia bacterium | reverse complement strand
CTCGGTGGGGCGATGGAAGAGCAGTCGGCGGGCCTGATAGCGTGTCCAGCGTTCCGGAGATCCGAGTTGGGCGAACAGTTGGGCTTCCGTCATCGAGACAAGGTCGGGTTGCTTGACGGTCGGCAGGCCCTTGGAGGTCAGGCGCCAAATACGGCCATGCGAACGATCGCGGCGCGGGTCGGCGTAGCTGGCCTGATAATGGCCGATGACGGCGTTGAACCAATCGCAGGCATAGAGCGCGCCATCCGGGCCGACCGAGACGTCGACCGGACGGAAGGCTTTGCTGCTTGAAATGATGGGGCTGACGATGCGCTCGGTCTTGAAGCCGGACCCGTCGTCGACGAAACGATGGAGGTCGAGCGCGTTTCCGTAGTAACCGCCGATGAAGGCAGCGCCCTGCAGCAAAGCCGGCATGGCCTTGGTGCCGACGATATCCACGGAGTTTGATTTCAGCGGCGAGTCGAAGAGCGAGTGCGTCCCGGCATATTCGTCGGGCGTCTCGATCGCCCCGAGTCCCGGGAGGCTGTAATACCCCGCGATGCGGTCGCCACTCTTATGGAAGGGCTGGAAATAGTCGTCGAAGGCGACGCCCCAGCAATTGTGTCCGGCCTTGCCGTACTGGAAGAACGGCTGGAGGCGCTGGTTCTTGAGGTCGTAACGCATGAGGCCCGACTTGGGCAGGCTCACGATGCCACGCGGCGTCTCGACCCGTGTGATCGCGTGCAAGCCCTGGCTCATCCAAAGCGTGCCATCAGGTCCGTGGCTGATCGAATTCACCAGTTGGTGCGTATCGCCGACGCCGAAGCCGGACATGAGCACCTCGGTCTTGTCGGCTTTCCCGTCGCCATCGGTGTCGGTGAGCTTGATGAGTCGATCGAAGTCGCACACGAGGATCGACGTATTGCCGGCTTCATCGGTCAGCGGCTCGACGCCTTGCACCATCGTGAGGCCTTCGGCGAAGCGGACCGATTTGTCGGCCTTGCCATCGCCATCGGTATCTTCGAGGCGCAGGATGTAGTCGCGAGGCTTCACGCCAGGTACGGCCTGCGGGTAGGTTGGCGAGCAACAGACGTAGAGGCGGCCCTTGGCGTCCCAAGACATCTGGGTAGGCTTGGCGACACCGAGGGACTCGTCGGCAAACAGATTGACCTCGAAGCCTTCGGCGACCTTGAAGGTAGCTTGTTCTTCGGCGGCCGACATCACCTTCTCGGTGCCGACGATCGGGCCGGCCTGCGCAGCAGGCGCTTCGGACTTCCCGCCGCGAGCCAAGGCTTGGATATGCTTATCCCAAGCGGCCACCAGCGGTTTATAAGCTTCGAAGTTCTGCTTAAGCGAAGGCACCGGGCCGAAGCCTTTGCCATAGTTCTGCGAGATGCGGTCGCCATAGACGAACGACCAATTGGCCGGACGCCAGCAATCGGCCCAGAGACGGTTCTTCTCGACGATGGCCGACCGGAGCTTGGCCGATAGGTCGGAGTTATCCGTCAGTCCGAGGGAACGCGCCACTTCTCGGCCGACCAACTCCAAACCCTTCGCCGAAAGATGCAACCCATCGGTCGACGATTCATTCCGAGTAGCCTCGGTGAGGTCGACGTAAGGCAGGCCGCGTTGCTTGGCGATGTCAGCCACCGCGGAAGCATACTCAGCAAGGACTTTGAGGTTCACGGAAGTCGTCAAGTCGGGCGGACGCGGCGAAGGCATGAAAGCGGCCGGCGAAAGGAGCACGATGCGCGGAGTATGACGGCCGAGCTCATCGAGCAACCGGTGGTAGTCGGACTTGAACTTGGCGAGCCCAGCGGAACCTTGCAGGGCCTCGGCCTGGCCGAACTGCAGGAACAACAGGGTCGCGCCCGAGGCCTCGAGCTGACCTTTCCAAGGACCGAAATTCAGGTCACGCCACTGCTCGTGGACCGTGTCGGCTTCCCAGGCCATGGAGCGGAAGGTCGGGTTCTGGGCGACGAAACCCGCGGCAAGGCGTGATTCGATTTCGCCGGACTTGGCCTCGCGGACAAGGTTCTCCTGTCCGATGAAGACGACGACCTCGTTCTGGCCGAGTTCGAATTTGCGATCCTTGAAAGGCGCCGGCGGCACCCAGGCGGGTTTCACGTCGCCGAAGCGGTTCATGACTGTCTCCTTGGTCGTGACCGGCAGGTCGTTCAGCGGGTCGAGCACGACGTTACGAAAGCGGATCTCCGCCTTGCAATTCCCGTGGATCTGCAGGCCGATGAGGCCATAGGCGTCGTCGATCGAAGGATCATTCTCGGTGTAATCCAAGGTTGCCTTGCCGTTGAGGGAGATCGTGATGCGCGGTCCTTCGGCCCGGATCTCATACTTATTCCAATCGCCCTTCTTCTCGAGTTCAGCGATCTCGGTGTCGGCCTTGACGCCATAGGCTCCGACGCCACTGCCCGCACGGGCCAGAAACTTCTTGCGACGGGATTCGTCGTAAAGCGATCCCGTGTGGCCGTGACCAATGTCGGCCTGATAGCCGATCATCTCGTTGGGCGGGTTGGTCGCACGGAGGCTGCGGAACTGGACGCCGCCGTTCACGAAACCCTCGGAGCCCGTCAGCTTATATTCCAGCGTCAGGCGGAAGTTATAGAAACTGCGCTTCGTGGTCAGGAACTCGTTGCGCGGATTGCCCAGCAAAGAGCCGCCGACGATCTCGCCGTTCTCGACCCGCCAGACCTTAGGATCTCCATCCCAACCCGTGAGCGTCTTACCGTCGAACAAAGGCGCCGGCGCGGCGATGAGTCCGAGGACTCCGGCGAAAAGAGCAAAGGTCAGGGCAAATCGCTTCATGGGGTTAGGTCTTAGGCAATCCACCCGAGGGATTGTTCCAAGAGTTTAAATACAAAGGTAGGGCTGACCGCCCTCGGTCAGCCGCGGTTGAGCGAGGGCGCTCAACCCTACCCGACACCAAAAGCAGACACAAAAAGACCGAAGGCTTTTCAACCTCCGGTCCTCGTGGCCTCAGGCCCTCTTGCCTTCGACCTTAAGCCAGCCCCAAGTGCTTCAGGGCCTCGGGTGTCGGACCGTCGAAATTCACGGTCGGCACGTTGCCGACGTAACCGATGTCCTTCCAACCCTGAGGGGTGGTATAGTACCCGCTGGCGGCGAGATAGCGGAAGCGGTTGAAGAAGTTCTGGGCGGACTTGAACTCCTTTTTCACTGCGGTCTTTCCGCAGATGTCGTCCGCGATGGCGCATTTCTGCGGTTCCGCGAGATCGGCGAAATCCTTCTGGAAGCGACGCTGGGCTTCAGCATCGAGCCAATCCAGGCCTTCGGTGATGACCGGACGATCATTTAAGGTCTCGTCATAAGGGGAGCTGATCCACTCATCGATGAACTCCTGGACTCCGAGCTGTGAGGGGAGCTTATCGCCCGGGTTGTTGGGCGGCAGGATAAGGTCGGTCAGCGAGGCGGCCGCCTTGCGCTGCTTAGGCGTCAGGGTCAGCGGCCAGAGGTCGCCAGGGACGTAGTTCTTGTTCAGGACCGGGTCCGTGCCGATCCGCTTTCCGCCCGGAGCGGCGCCCGCGGGACGCTGCAGTTTGTCCTGGGCGGAGGCGAGCGGAAAGAGCGCGGCGGACGCCGCGGCGGCGCCGATCCACTTGAGCGCCATGCGGCGATCGATCTGTCCGGGATTATCTGCGGGGATGTTTTCCATGTTCGTAAGCTTCAGAGGTTACCTTTGCGCATCTCTTCGACGAGATGGTCGGAGGCGCGCCATGCGAGCGCCATGATGGTGAGCGTGGGGTTCTTGTCGGCGTTGCTGCAGAAGGCCGAGCCGTCGTTAAGCAGCAGGTTCGGGATCTCCCAGCACTGGTTCCATTGGTTGGTGACGGATTTCTTGGCATCGGCGCCCATGATGGCACCGCCGACCTCATGAATGATGCGTCCCCCTGCCTCGATGGCCTTGGAGCCGTCGGCCTCAGGCTTACGGGCCTTGCCACCGATGGTTTCGATGAGCATCGCGAAAGTTGCCTCCATGTGGGCGGCCTGCTTGGTCTCGTGCTCGGACCACTTCCAGTGGAAGCGCAGGACGGGGATGCCCCACTTATCTTTCACGATCGGGTCGATTTCGCAGAAGGAATCCTTGTTCGGAATCATCTCGCCGCGACCGGCGAAGCCGATGCCGGCGCCGTATTTCTGTCGGACCTCTTCTTTGTAGCTCTTGCCGTAGCCAGGACTGGCACCGCCCGCGCCCAAGCCAGGCATGCGTCGTCCGGTGCCGAACTCGATATGGTAGCCGCGCGCGAAGCCGAGCTTGCTGGCATCCTTGTAAAGCCACCAAGGGATGTAGACGTGGGTACCAGCGCCTTCCTCGTTATGGACCGGGAGGTTCTCGAAGGCCGGGACGCTGCCGCCGAGGCTGGCGCCGACGGTGTCCATGATGTACTTGCCGACGAGACCGGAGCCGTTGGCCAGGCCGTCCGGGAAGCGGTTGGACTTCGAGTTGAGCAGGATGCGAGCGGTCTCGCCCGAACTGGCGGCGAGGATGACCGCGCGAGCCTTGACGGCGCGCTCTTGGCCGGTGACCTTGTCGACGTAGATGACGCCGTTGGCCTTGCCGTCGGCGCCTACGGTGACCTCGCGGGCGTGGGCGTTGCAAAGGATGTCCAAGTTGCCGGTCGCGAGGGCCGGCGGCAGGTGCACGGTCGTCGACTGGTAGTTGGCCTTGATCGAGCATCCGCGACCGCAGTCGGTCGCCCAGAAACAGGCGGCGCGCTCCTGCATGGCCTTGGCGATGATCTTCTGGGCCTTCGGATTGTTCGGGTGCAGGCGGGCCGGAAAGTTGACGTGATCCTGACGGGTCGAGAGGACCGCGCGATGGATCGGGATCACGGGCATGCCGAGCTTGGCGATGTGCTTCTTGACGTAGAGTTCGCCGGCGCGGGCCTTGGGCGGCGGGAGCAACGTGCCGTTCGGAGAGTCGGGAGTGTTCTCGAGGCCTTCATTGGAGCCATAGACCCCGACGAGCATCTCGACCTTATCGTAATAAGGGGCGACGTCATCGTAGCTGATCGGCCAGTCGAAGCCGAGACCGTCACGGGAGTAAGGCTTGAAGTCGTAAGGTCCGTTACGGAGCGAGATACGACCCCAGTGATTGGTTCGTCCGCCGAGCATGCGGGCGCGCCACCAATCGAACCGCTGCTTGGGATCGGCCGACGCCTGGGTGTAAGGTTCGCCGGGAACTTCCCAGCCTCCGTCGACGGTCGCATCGTGGAAGCCGAACGGCTTCTCACGCGTACCCATCGCGCGCAACGGGGCGTCGGCCTTGGACTGGAACATCGGGGTCTCGGTGACCGGGTCGTAGTTGCGACCGGCCTCGAGCATGAGGACCTTCACGCCGTTCATGGTGAGCGTGTAGGCGGATTGTCCGCCGCCCGCGCCGGAACCGACGACGATGACGTCGTAGTTGGACTGGAGTTCTTTTTCGGTGATGATGGCCATGGCGATGGGTATGTCGGGTTACTTGGAAGCGCGGAATTGCCAGGCTTCGTCGAAGAAGCCGGCGGCAGGAATGGCGCCCGGGGCGACCGCATCCGGGGCCACCTTGAGGTCGACGACGGCCCAGTCCGGCAGCTTGGCGACCTGGCGGGCGTTGTTGAGGTAGTCGTACTCGCGATAGGTGAAGCTGCTGTTGATCACGACGTACTTCCGGGGGTTAAGCGGGTTCGGATAGACGAGCACGGGAGCATGGTCGGCGGCCGAGTAGGTCTTGCCGTCGACGACGAGCTTATCGGCCGTCCACTGGATCGGGAGCTTGGCGACGATCTTGGCGAGGACGGCGTTCGAAGAAGGATCGCCCCAGAGGATGAGGTTACTCTTGGCGATGTCGTCGTCCTTGACCTGCGCGTCGGTCTTCGTCGGCGCATCGCCGCGGAACTGGCGACGCCATTCACGGGCGCCGCGCTCCATCTCGGACTTGGCCCAGCCACCGACCTTGGCGTTAAGCGGCTGACCGGTCGGGGCGACGTAAAGGAAGGAATCCATGAACGCGTCGTCGATCGGTCCGGACAAGCCGTGACGCTTGTGGGCGCCCTTATCGGCGTACTCCGACACCTGCGTCCACTCGCCGTTCTTCGGATCACGGGCGAAGGTGGCCTTCCACGAACGATCTGAGGCGGCCTTGACCGAAGTCAGGACCTTGTGGCCGTCGATGGTCACGGCGGTCGGCAAGAACTGCGATTGGACGGAATCCCCGGCGGCGAAATCAAGCGTCAGGCCGGCGACGTTCGCGGTCTTCACTTCGATGGCGCGGTCGTCGACCAGCTTGGCGTCGACCTGGGCCTTCTGCCAATGCGTGATCATGCGGTCGACCTGGACCCAGTGCATCCGGTCGTAACGAAGGAAATAAGTGGCGAAGGAGACTTCCTTCGGGGTGCGTACCCGTCCGCTGGCAGCGATGGCGGCGAGCCGGCGTTCGATCTCGACCATGGAGTCAGGGTGGATCTTGTGGGCGGTCTGCGGTCCAATGATGTGGGTCAGCTCCATGCCGAGCTTACCCATCTCGCGGGCCATCACGTCGGCGGCCTGCTTCTGCTTATCAAGCTCGCCGCTATAGGCGACCGTCGGAGCGTTGCGGAAGTTGATCGCGGTGTCGGTGGCGTTATACCAGGCCCAGAGGGTCTTCTGCCAGGAGGGGATCTTGGACACGTCTTCGTTCTGGAAGACGTTCAGGAACTCCGGCGTCTCGGAAAAGCCGGCGCCCGGGTTGATGCCGCACCAGCGGTCGGCGTAGTGGGCGCCGAACTGCCAGACCGCGGCACCGCCCATCGAAAACCCGCGGATGAACAGGCGATCGTCGTCGATGTTGTAGCTCTTACGGGCGTGCGCGTAGGCCTCCCAGAGGTCGACCTCGCCGGCCATCTTGTTGGCGCAGCAGTAGCGACCATAAAGATGGAGCACGAGACGGTTGTTGGCCGGGAGCTGGCCGACGTTCTTCCGTCGGTCGTTGAGGAACGCAAGCTCGCTGAGGGTCTCGCCGCGACCGTGACACCAGAAGTCGAGGCGCATCAGCGAGCCGGCATAGTTGTCAGGGATGACCATGCCATAAGGCTGGACGGAGCCGTCGATCTTCGACTTGTAACCACGGACGACCAAGCCGGTCTGCCGGGTCCAGGGCGTCTCGCCTTTCAGGAACGAAGCCGCACGGGCCTTACCCTCCGCGATCAAATCGTGGGCGGACTTGAATTCGCCCTTGTTGAAATACTCGTTGTACCTGCCAGCCCAATCGACCGCCTTATGGAAGATCTCGATGTCGGCCAGGTATTCTTCGAGGCGCGGATTCTTCGCCTGAGCCTTGGCCGCGGCGTCGATCGCCGTGCGCAGCTCGGCGAGCTCCTTGGTCAGCGCAACCTTGTCGGCTTCCGGCAAGGCGACGGCCTTGTCGGTCGGCGGAATCGGCCGGACCGCGGCAGGAATATTATCCTTCGGGCCATCGGCCAAAGCCACGGCAGCAAAGAGGGAAAGAAGCAGTAGGGAGCGCATGGCGTGAAAACGATAAGAAGGCCTTGGGGGGCCGCACTGGGGTGACCAAGGTTTAGACTACGACCTACCAGAGCGACAAGTGTTCCTTCTAGCAAGATAACGACATGAATAGGCCCGGACGGCCATTTTCCTCGCCTCCGCCCTTCCCCTTCCTCACATCTGCGGGCAATGGCCCTTCTCAGTCTCCTCGACGTCTATGTCAGCTTCGGCGGCCCGCCCGTCCTGGACCACCTCAACCTCCAGATCGAGGAAGGTGAACGCGTCTGTCTGCTTGGTCGTAACGGCGCCGGCAAGACCACCCTGATGCGCATCGCCGCCGGCGAATCCGCCCCTGATACGGGTACCGTGACCATCCCGGACGGCGTCTGCATCGCCCGTCTGACCCAGGAGATCCCGGAAAGCCTGCCGGGGAACGTCCGCGACATCGTGACCTCCGGCGTCCGCGCCGACGACCATTCCGAAGACTGGGAGAAGGATCTCCGGGTCGACGACCTG
>CAIXQT010000120.1 GCA_903921665.1 uncultured Opitutia bacterium | reverse complement strand
GAGCGCGATCACCATCGAGGAGTCGCGCTTGGACTTCAGCACGGCCATGGGAGCGTCATCCGACGCCACGATGCTCGCGGCGTTGCGATAGATGACCCGGCTGTTCTTCAGGGCGCGGTGCTCGCTGGCGAGCATGCGCAGATTGTCTTCGTGACCGACGAGCACGAGGCTGTCATCCGGTCCGATGATACTCTCCTTGAAGGCGAGGGCGGCGGCGGCGACGGCTTCCGAAGGACCCATGTCACCGCCCATGCAATCCAGAGCGATACGATGGCCTTTCTTCGGAGTGGCGTCGGTCATGAGTTCGGGCTGTGCCCGGGGTGGAGCTTAGGCTCCGGTGTCCAGGACCTGGCGACCGCGATACTTGCCCGTGGTCGGGTCGACGCGGTGGGAGCGGCGAAGAGCGCCGGATTCGGCGTCTTTGACGAGTTTCGGGGCGCGGAACTGGTTGGCGCCACGACGGAGTCGGCTGCGGCGTTTGGACTGTTTACGTTTCGGATTGGCCATGGTTCTACGCTTGGATGAGGGTCGGTTCTACCCCTCCCGTCCCCTCGGTCAAGCCCCCTTTCCATTCCCTTGCGAATGTGGCAGGGTTTGTTTGTCTGGCCCGATGCCCGGCCACCCCGCCCTTTTCCTTGATCGCGACGGAAATCTCATCCGCGACCATCACCATACCTGCCGGGAGGACCAGATTGAGCTGATTCCCGGGGTCAAGCCTGCCTTGGAGGCCTGCCTGCGGGGCGGTTATCGCCTGTTCGTGCTGACCAACCAAAGCGGCATCAATCGGGGAATCTTCACCTGGGCCCAGTACGAAGCCTGCAACCGTCGCATGCTCGAACTACTCGCGCTGCCGTCGCCTGGCATCTTGGAAATCAAGGCCGCGCCGGAACGGCCGGATGAACCGTCGCTGTACCGCAAGCCGAGCCCGCGTTTCATCCTGGAGAAGATCGCTGAGCATGGCCTCGATCCGGCGCGCTGCTGGATGACGGGCGATCGCGTCACCGATTGGGACGCGGGGCTTAACGCGGGAATCCGCTCCTGCGCGATGCGCAGCGGTGCGGCGAAGCCGGAAGAGCTTTTGCAGGCCGCCAGCAGGGGGTTCGCGGTCCACGACGATTTTCCGGCGTTCGTGCGCGCCGAACTGAAGCTGGATTTCTGAAGCAACAAAAAGGACGAACCGGGTGGTTCGTCCTTTGATCGCCTGAAGCGAGGAAATTAGGCCTTCGGCTTTTCCTTTTCGCAAGGGCACTTGCCGTCCTTCTTCTCTTCGCCGGCGGCAGCCTTGGGCTTTTCCTTTTCGCAGGGGCACTTGCCGTCGTCCTTCTTCTTTTCTTCAGAGACGAGGGAGGCCTTGGGCTTTTCTTTTTCGCACGGGCACTTGTCGCACTTCTTCTTCTCTTCGGCGCTGACGAAAGCGGCGGAGAGGGCGAGGATGCCGACGGTGAGGGTGAGGAGCTTGAGGAACTTGGAGTTCATGGTAGGAGCTTATGGTCTCCGATATCTGGCCTAAGTCAACCGGCCGGAGGCCAATTCGGGGAGGGAGTTACCCTACTGTTCGATCTCTTTCCGGATAGCTGCGAGATCACCTTTTATTTTTGTTAAACCACTGCCAGGCAACCAGTTACTGCCGCTATTCACCTGATAAATCCGTTTATTTTTAAGGCAAATCAGGTCTCTGACCCCCGGAAGCCTGGCCATTTCGGCGGCTTTCTCCTGCCCTGGGGTGATGGGGCTATCCGTCCGCGAATCCTGGATCCAGAGCACGGCATCCGGCCTCGCGGCAACGATGAGTTCCCAGTCGAACTTGATCCACGAGCCTCGAGTCAGCGCGGGCTTCAAGCCTGCGGCGGCCAAGGGTTCGGCGAGGTAACTATCCGGCCCGGCCATGACTCCGTCCCATACGATGAGGATCGATCGCGGCGTTTTAGTCGGCTGCGCTGAGAGTTCGCCAGCCAGACGTCGTGCTAGGTCGATCCGGCCGGTCGCGGCGCCAAGGAGAAGGATGTCTTTGCCGACGGCATCGGCGGACTCCGGGTTAAGGATGACGGTACGAAGGCCGGCCTTCACGCACTTCTCCGCCCAAAGCGGATTGGCCATCCGCGGGATGATCACGAGGTCCGGCTTGGCGAGAAGCAGTCGCTCGAGGTCCGGCAGGAAGATGTCGGCCGAGCGCTCGGCGGGATGATCCTTGGGCAAGGGGCACCAGCGTGTCGTCATGACGATCTCGGCCGAGCAACCTAGGTCGAGCAGCGTCTGCGTCGCGCCCGGGCTATAGCTGGCGATGCGATGCTCGCCGGCGTCGAGCGTCAGGCAGGTCGCGAGCCACAGGAATAGCGCGCGCATCAGGCCGAAAGCAGGCGGGCGAGCCGTATCGCCGAATCAAAACTGCCGCGGTCCGCCTTGCCCTGGCCGGCGATCTTATAGGCCGTGCCGTGGTCCGGGCTCGTCCGCACGTGCTTCAGGCCGAGGCTCAGGTTGGCCGACGTCGAGAAGTCGACCGCTTTCAGCGGTGCGAGGCCTTGGTCGTGATAGATCGCTGCGACGGCGTCGAATTCGCCCTGCAGATGGCGATGGAAGACGGTATCGCCCGGGAGCGGGCCGCTGACGTCATGGCCTTCGGCGCGCAGGGCTTCGACGGCAGGCCTGATGACCGTATCATCTTCTTTGCCCAGCAAGCCGGCTTCGCCGGCGTGCGGGTTCAGTCCGCAGACGGCGATGCGCGGGCGGCGGTCGCCGAGCTT
>CAIXQT010000119.1 GCA_903921665.1 uncultured Opitutia bacterium | reverse complement strand
GGGTGTCCTTGGCTGTTCCTTTACAGCCATGCATCCGACCTATCGTCCGTCTAAGATCTCCCGCGCCCGCAAGTGCGGTTTCCGCGCCCGTTCCAAGACCCCCGGTGGCCGTAAGGTTCTGGCTAAGCGCCGTGCCATCGGCCGCAAGCGCCTCGGCGCTTCCTAATCCCCTATGCGTCTCCCGCGGGAGCGTCGAATTCGCGCCTCGGCCGAGTTCAATCGCCTCCGCCAAGAAGGCTCGCGACTCGATTGCGGGCCTTTTCTTTTGAATTTTCGCCAGACGGGTGAAAAGGGTCCGACCCGTTTCGCCGTCATCGCCGCCAAGAAGAACCTGCCCTTGGCGGTCGATCGGAACCGGGCGAAGCGCTTGGCACGTGAGCTGTTCCGGACCGATGAAGCGGCCTTTCCTTCGGGTTGGGAGGTCGTGTTGGTCATCCGGTCGGGCATGCTGAAGCGTTCGCTGGCGGAGCTGAGGAAGGTCTATGCCGCCGCGGCCGTCCGCATCCTGGCGGCGAAGTCCGGACCGGCCGCATGAGCGAGGCACGCCCTTCCTTGCCGGCCCGGGTGGCCTTGGCCCTCGTGGGTTTCTACCAGCGGTTTCTTTCGAAGCCGCTCCACCTGATTCCAGGTTCGGGCTGCCGCTATCATCCCACCTGCTCGTGTTATACGGCGACGGCCCTCGCGCGCTTCGGCTTCTTCAAGGGCGGCTGGATGGGGTTGCGTCGGATCTGCCGCTGCCATCCGTGGGGCGGGTCAGGTGTCGATGAGGTGCCGGAGCAGTAGGGTTTGCCGGCGCTGTTTTAATTGGCTCGCCCTATGCTGGTGATTTTCTGACTAATCACCCTGTGAAATCGCTGTTCTCGAGGGTCCTGGGTTCGCGTCAGGGCGGCACGTTGCTCCTCGCCTCCAGTTATGTCCTTCTCGGTTCGCTTCTGCGCCTAGGCCTGCTCATCGCATCGGTCGGCGGCGTGTCCTGGGGTTGGGCGACTTTCGCGGCGTTATTCGTCGGCCTGCTATTCGATGTCTTGATGGCTTGGTTCCTGACCTTGCCGATGGGCCTGCTGAGCGCGGTGTGGCCTGGCTCCTGGTCCGCTTCCCGCTGGCTGCGCCTGCCGTTGCGCGCGGCCTGGATCTTCGGCGCGTTCCTCTTCACGTTCTGGAAGATCTCCGAAATCCTCTTCTGGGAGGAATTCGGCGTCCGCTTCAACTTCATCGCGGTCGACTACCTCGTCTACACGACCGAGGTGGTGAAGAACATCAAGGAGTCATACAACCTGCCGCTGATCCTCGCCACCGTGCTGGTGGTCGCTACGGGGCTTTTCCTGCTCTGGCGTCGGCTGGGCTTCGTCCGCCGCTGGGACGAGGGCGCCGCGGCCGACGTCACGCCGCGCTGGCGCAACTTCGCTGCGTTGCTTGCGCCGCTCCTGGCGATCCTGCTCGTCGCCTACGTCGTCGGCCGTCGCGACCTCAAGTCGGCCTCGACCGCGCACACTTCCGTCGGCGAACGGCTCACCGCCGGCCTCCGCCACATGGGCGAACCGCAGCCGGGCTGGGATAATAGCTACGACACCGAGCTCGCGAAGAACGGCGAATACGCCTTCTTGGCGGCCTTCTGGGCCAATCAGCTCGAATGGAAGCGCTTCTATCCGTCGCGTCCGGACGCCGTCGCGCAGCTCCGTGCGGCGCTCCTCACCCAAGGCGGTACGCCGACCGGCACGGACCTCAACGACATCACCCGCCGCATCAAGCCCGCCGGTCGCCATGACTCCCGCCGCCTCAATGTGATCCAGATCACGATCGAGAGCCTCAGCGCCGAGTTCGTGGGCTGCTACGGTGCGCCCGATTACGCCGCGAAGAACCTGACCCCTAACCTTGATCGCATCTCGCGCGAGTCGCTCTGGTTCTCCCGCTGCTATGCCGGCGGCACTCGCACGGTGCGCGGCATGGAAGCGCTGTCGCTGTCGATTCCCCCGATCCCGGGGCAGTCCGTCCTTCGTCGTAAGGGTTGCGAAGACCTCACGACGCTCGGCTCGGTGCTGCGCACGCAGGGCTACGACACGGCTTTCATCTACGGCGGCGACGGCTTCTTCGACAACATGAACTACTTCTTCGGGGCCAACGGCTACCGGGTCGTGGACTTGCCGCGACAGGAAGCCGCGGGCAAGAAGGCGACCTTCGGCAACGCCTGGGGCGCCTGCGACGAAGACGCGTTCGCCTGGTCGCTCGAGGAAGCCGACAAAGCCCATGCCTCCGGCAAACCTTTCCATCACTTCGTGATGACGACGTCCAATCACCGGCCTTACACCTGGCCGGCGGGCAAGATCGATCCGAAGCTCGTGGGCCGCGAGGGCGGGGTGGCGTATACGGATTATGCGATCGGCGCGTTCCTCAAGGCGGCGCAGCCCAAACCTTGGTTCAAGGACACGGTCTTCGTGATCGTGGCCGACCACTGCGCCTCCGTCGCCGGCAAGCGTGAGCTCGAGATCCGTAAGTATGAGATCCCGCTCTTCATCTGGTCTCCCGGTAATGTCGTTCCGCGCAAATTCGACACGATGATGAGCCAGATCGACACCGCTCCCACCGTGCTCGGACTGCTGGGTACGGACTACCTTTCCCGCTTCGTCGGCAGCGACGCGCTGAGCCCGTCTTACCGCCCGCGCGCCTTCATCAGTAATTACCAGAAAGTCGCGGTCCTTCGTCCGGACGGACTCTTGACCGTGCTCAAGCCGGTGCGCCAGTCGGTGCAATACCAGGCCGACCTCGCCACCGGCGCGCTGACGCCGGTGACGACGCCGGACGCCGCTGCGGTCGACGAAGCGATCATCCACTACCAGGGCGCCGACGCCCTTTTCAACCATGGCGGACTCCAGAATCCCGCACGTTGAGACCCGCTCGCTCCGGGCGCCCGCGCTGGCGGTCGTGGCGATCACGCTGTTCTTCGGCTTGCCTGGTCTCGGCGGCGAAGTGGTCGACTTCTGGTTTCAGTCCTTCTTCTGGGATGGCAAGGCTTGGCTGATCCCGCACGAGCATCCGCTCGGCCGCGCCGTGGCTTACGACGGCCCGAAGGCCCTCATCATCATCTGGGCCTTGCTGTTGATCGGCGCGGCGATCTTCGCGAAGCGCGTGCGCACCCGCGCCCTCTATCTGCTGGCCTGCCTGGCGGTGGTCTCGGTCGTCTGCACGCAGATCCGCGCGGTCACCGGCATGGCGACGCCGCTCGAGCTCAAGGCCTTCGGCGGCCCCCACGAGCACTTGCTCCTTTTTCAAGCCAAGCCCGCGGGTTATCCGAGTCACGCCTTCCCAGCCGGTCATGCCAGCGGCGGCTTCGCGCTGCTCGGCCTATATTGGATCCTGCAGGCCCGACGCTGGCGCGGTCTCGCGCTCGGCTTGGGCGTAGGCTGCTGGATGGGCTTCTATCAGGTCGCCCGCGGCGAACACTTCCTTTCGCATACCCTCGCCACCGCCGCGTTGGCTTGGCTGCTCTGCGCCGGGCTCGCTTGGTTGATGAAGGGCCGCCTCGCGCGGGAGATCAGTTCGACCAGTTGACGAGGTTGTCGGCGCGGAAAGGTCCGAGCGCGTTGACCGCATCTTCGAAATAGGCGGTCGGGATCAGGCCGTTCTTGAGCATCGTGGCTCCGCCGACCGCGGTCGTATCCCAGTACTCGCCTTGGGCCGGCATGGTGCCTGCGGCGGCGGGTTCGACGTAATTGGGGCCGCAGGAGACCAGGAGGAAGTTCGGCGACTTCCAATCGGCGAAGGGGCTGACGTAGGCGCCCGCGGCGGTCTGGACGGCGACGGAGGAGGCGTTGAGGACGCGGTAACGATAGTCGTAAGGGTTGTCCCACGCGTCACGGAACTCGTAGGTCAGGATCCATGAGGCGTTGGCGAAGTTCGCGTCGTCGTTGGTCTTGATCTCTCCGTAGCCGATGAAGGCCTTCTGCTTGCGACCTTGGGCGCCGGAGGGCAGGCGGTTATCGTTGTAGGCGATGAGTTCGATCGCCGTGCCGGTCGCGACGGGGAAGGACTTGATGATCCGTCGGCCGATCAGCTGGTCGAACATATCCTTGCGGAAGGAGTCGTCGCTGCCGCCGGCAGAACGGCACGGATAGTCGCCGTAGGTCTTCTTGTAGTTCTCGCAGGCCATCGCGATCGCTTGGACGTCGCCTTTGCTGCGGGACTTGTTGCGCGCCGTGGACGCGGCGCGGAAGAGCGCGAAGGTCGCCATCGACAGGATGGCGATGATCGAGATGACGAGCAGGAGCTCGATGAGGGTGAAGCCGGGTCGGCGGACGGAGGGGCGGCGCATGGGGGCGGTGCTCAGATGTGGCGGGAATCGTTCTCGTCCTTCTTCACGTAGCCCGAGTCCTGGCGCTGGTGGTTGACGGCGTTCTTCTTCAGGTAGGCCTGATAGACGTCGTCGGCGGACATGCCGAGCACCTGGGCGATGGAGATGAGGAAGTGGAAGAGATCGATGACCTCGACGCGGGCGTTCTGTTCGTCGAACTTCTGGTACTTGGCCCACCACTTCCAGGGCACGGAGTCGGTCAGCTCGGCCATCTCCTGCTGCATGGCGCGGAGGTAGTTGAGGACCCATTTGATCTTTTCTTCCTCAGTCATGCCGGCGGTTTCGACGCCGATACGCTTGTTGAGCGCCTGCTGCATCTGGAAGATTTCTTCGAGCTTGTCGGACATGGGTTCGATTAGGGCGGGAAGGCCGCCCCGGGGCAATCCCGGAAGCGCCACGGGGGCTTCCGGGGGGCTTAATTGCTCTTTGCAGGGAAGGGCGGACTGTGCCTTCCTGTCCTCGTGTCCGCCACCAGCCTCATCGCTACCCTCCGTAAGCCGGAAGTCCTCGCCCCTGCGGGAGAATGGGACTGCGTCCGCGCGGCGGTCGAAAACGGCGCCGACGCCGTCTTCTTCGGCGTAGGCCGGTTCAACGCGCGCGTCCGGGCCAAGAATTTCGAGGAGGCCGATCTGCCGGAGCTCATGGCGTACCTGCATGGCCGAGGCGTCAAGGGCTACGTGACGTTCAACACCCTGATCTTCCCTGAAGAACTGGCGGAGGCCGCCCGTACGCTCCGCTCGATCATCGCGGCCGGGGTCGACGCCGCGATCGTCCAGGATCCCGGCATCTGCCGGCTGATCCGCCGCATCTCGCCCGACTTCCCGATCCACGCTTCGACGCAGATGACGGTCACGAGCGCCGCCGGCGTCGACTATGCCCGTGGTCTTGGCGCGTCGCTCGCCGTGCTCGGCCGTGAGGTCTCGATCCCCGAGATGCAGAAACTGCAGTCCGAACAGGCCGCCAAGGGCGCGCCGCTCGACCTCGAGGTCTTCGTCCACGGCGCCCTCTGCGTCGCCTATTCGGGCCAATGTCTGACGAGCGAATCCCTGGGCGGGCGTTCGGCTAATCGCGGTGAATGCGCCCAGGCCTGCCGCCTGCCTTACGAACTCGTGGTCGACGGCGTCGTGCGCGACCTTGGCGACAAGGCCTACCTGCTTTCCCCGCAGGATCTCGCCGGCATCGAAGTGGTGCCCGACCTGATCCGCGCCGGCATCCGTTCGCTGAAGATCGAGGGCCGTCTGAAGTCGCCCGAATACGTGGCCGCGATCACGAAGGCCTATCGGCGCGCGGTCGATGCCGCCTGGGAGGCTTTCGCGAAGGGCGCCGACGCCGATCGCGCCGCCGTCCAGGTCCGCCAGGAAGAAGACTACGCGATGCAGATGACTTTTTCGCGTGGCCTCCATACGGGCTGGCTGCGCGGCATCGATAATCAGCAGCTCGTCCACGCCCGCTTCGGCAAGAAGCGCGGCGCCTACCTCGGCACCGTCGTCGACGTCGCCACGAACGGGGTGACGATGCGCCTCGAAGGTCCGCTCAAGCCCGGCGACGGCGTGGTCTTCGACCAAGGCAAGCCGGCCGAGCGCGAGCAGGGCGGCTTCGTCCACGGCCTCGAGCCCGCCCGCGGCGGCCTGACGTTCATCCGCTTCGGCCGCGAGGACGTGGATTGGTCCCAGGTGAAGGCCGGGGCGATCCTCTGGAAGACCAAGGACCAGGAACTCGACAAGCGTCTGCACGAGTCATGGGACCGCGAGAAGGCGAACTTCCGCCGTCCGCTCCACGCCAAGGTCATCGGACGGCTCGGCCAGCCTCTTCGCGTCGAATTCAACGACGGCGAAGGCCATGTCGTCGCCGGCGAGACCACGATGCCATGCGCTGCCGCCGAAAAGCGTCCGATGGACGTGACCACCCTGCGCGACCAGCTGGGTCGCCTCGGTGACACGGGCTTCGAGATGGGCGAGCTGCAGGCCGACCTCGAAGGAGCTCTCATCATCCCGGTCAGCGAACTGAACCGCCTCCGCCGCGACCTTGCCGACCAGATCGCGAAGCTCCGCAGCCAACCGCTGCGCTGGACGCTCCTGCCGTTCGAAGAGTCGGCCACCAAGGTCGCTCCCTTCGAGCCTAAGCGCCCCGGCGAGGCCGAGATCATCGTCGTCATCCGCGAGCCCGAGCAGTTGGAGCCGGCCCTCGCCAGCGGGGCCCGCGTCATCTACGCCGAATACGAGGATCCCAAGAAGTTCCGCGCCGCCGTCGCCCGGGTCCGCGCCTACGAGCAGGAAGCCGGCCGCAAGGTCGAGTTCTGGGCCATGGGGCCGCGCATCCACAAGCAGGGGGAGGAGCGGATCAGCGAGATCGTCCTGTCCTGCGAGGCCGACGGCTACCTGGTCCGCAACCACGAGGATCTCCGCGCCTTCCAAGGTAAGCGTCTTCGCGGCGACTTCTCGCTCAACGTCGCCAACGGGCTGACCGCCGAATGGCTCATGAGCGAGCATGCCCTCGAAGGGCTCACGGTCTCGTATGACCTCAACTCCGAGCAGGTCACGGCGTTGTTCCAGTCCGCCCCGCCGGAATGGTTCGAGGTGACCATCCACCAGCACATGCCGATGTTCCATATGGAGCACTGCGTGTTCTGCACCTTCCTTTCCAAGGGCAAGGATTACCGCGATTGCGGTCGCCCGTGCGAGAAGCACCGCGTCAAGCTTCGTGACCGCGTGGGCGCCGAGCATATCCTGAAGGCTGATGCGGGTTGCCGTAACACGCTCTTCAATTCGCGCGCCCAGACCGGGGCCGAATACGCCAATCAGCTGCTGGCCCTCGGTGTCCGCCGCTTCCGCGTCGAGTTCGTCGACGAGGACGCCTCCACCGTCACGCGCACGCTCGAGAAATATCAGGCCCTGCTGAAGGGGGATCTCGACGGCACCGCCCTCTGGAACGACCTCAAGGTCCTGAACCAGCTCGGCGTCACGCGCGGGACGATGAGGGTAAGGCTCTAGTCGGTTGGCATTTGACCGAGGCGACGGGCGGTCCAGCGTGCTCATATGAATCGTCGATCCTTCCTATCCCTGGCCGCCGCGCTGCCGGCCCTTTCCGCCTTCGGCCAATCGGCTGCCGGCGTCGATTTCGCCAAGCTGCCGGTCGGCGGCATGGATAAGAAGCTCGCTCCGGCGTTCGCGGCCGCGGGCTACGGCTACCTGGAGCTTTTCCTGAGCGCTGAGATCGTACCCGGCAAGGAAGACGAGGTCTTCGCCAAGAACCTCGCGGCGCTTAAAGCCCTGCCAATCCCGACAACCTTCCTCAATGGCTTCATCGGCGGAGATATCCCGATGGTCGGCCCTGATGCGCAGCACGATAAGGTCGAGAAGTGGGTCCGCACGGCCTTCCCGCGCGCCCGTCAGCTTGGGGTTGGCGTCGTCACCATTGGTTCGGGCGGCTCGCGCCGTTGCCCCAAGGGATTTGAACTCGCCAAGGCCCGTGAGCAGTTTTCGAAGATCCTCGGCCGGATCGCTCCGATCGCCCGCGACCACGGCATCCGCCTGACCATCGAGAACCTCAACACCGCCGAGACCAATCTCTGCACCAGCATCGCCGAGTCCGTCGAAGTCATCACCGCCGCCGGCCCGGATGTCTTCCTGACCGCGGACCTCTATCACATGATGCGCGACAGCGATCCGGCCGAAGAGCTCCGCAAGGCCATGGGTCGCCTCATCCATTGCCACGTCGCCGAGAAGGAACTGCGTTCCGCCCCGGGCACCAAGGGCGACGATTTCCGCCCGCACCTGCGCGTCATGCGCGAGATGGGCTACGCCGGCGCCTTTAGCTTCGAATGCGGCTGGGCCAAGTCCGTCTCGCCGGACAAGGCCATCGCCGCCTTCCGTCAGCAGCTGGCCACGCTCTGATCAGTCCTCGCCGCGGAGGCGGGGGAGCAGGCCGGTGATCCGGCGCGAGTCCGAGGCGTTGCGCACGGCCATCGCGTAGGCGGTGGGGTCGCCGACGAGGATGACCTGCTTGCGGCCGCGCGTGACGGCGGTGTAGACGAGGTTGCGCGCGAGCATGATGCTATGCTGGCGGAGCAGCGGGACGACGACCGCCGGGAATTCCGAGCCCTGGGACTTATGGATGCTCACCGCGTAGGCGAGGTGCAGGTCGCCCTGTTCGCCGCGCTCGAGCTCCACGCGCGCGCCGTCGAAGTCGATGAGCAGCGTGCCTTCCTCGTTCTGGCCGAGCACCACGCCGAAGTCGCCGTTGAAGACGTTCTTGTCGTAATTATTGCGGGTCTGGATGACCTTGTCGCCCGGCTGGATCCTACCCGGACGGGCGTCGGCGCCGCGCAGGCGGCCTTGCAGCGCCTGGTTGAAGGCTTGGATGCCGCCGGTGCCCTTATGCATCGGCGCGAGTACCTGGATGTCGCGGAGCGGGTCGAAGCGGAGCGCCTTCGGCAGGATGTCGCAGCAGAGCTTCGTGACCATCGCAACGCAGGCTTCCGGGTCGTCGACGCGCACGAAGTGGATATCCTGGGTGAAGTCGAGCTTGGTCGGGTCTTCGACTGGGGTCGGCGGGGTGGTGTCGGCGTGCAGGATGCCGTGGGCGACGGTGACGATGCCGCTGCGGGCGCCTTGGCGGAAGACCGTATCGAGGCGCGTGACCGCGGCCGCGCCGGAATCGATGAGATCGCCGAGGACGTTGCCGGCACCGACGGAGGGGAGCTGGTTGACGTCGCCGACGAGCAGAAGATGCGCCGTGCCGGGGATGGCGCGGAGGAGCGCGGCCGCCAACTTCGTATCCAGCATCGAGGATTCGTCGATGATGACGAAATCCGTCGCGAGCGGGCTTTCGGCGTTGGCGGTGAAGCCGCCGGCCGCCGGGTCGAACTTCAGGAGCCGATGGATCGTCGAAGCCTGGACCCGCGTGGCTTCGGTCATGCGCTTGGCCGCACGGCCGGTCGGCGCGCCGAGGGCCATGCGTACGCGCTTGGCGCCAAGGATGTCGCAGAGGGCTTTGAGGATGGTCGTCTTGCCCGTGCCGGGGCCGCCGGTGAGGACGGTGACCTTGTTCTGCAGCGCCATGAGCACGCCGGCCGCCTGCGCGGGCGAGAAGGCGAAGCCGGCGCGGGTCTGGGCCCATTCGACGGCCTTGTCGGCGACGATCGTCGGCAGGCCGGAAGGCGTGGCGAGGAAGCGCTGGATGGACGCGGCGATGGACTTCTCCGCGTTCTCCTGGGGGCGGAGCTGCACGAGGCGGACGCCGCGCGTGGAGAGCACGCCGACGGCCTTTTCTTCCATCAGCTTGCGGAGGCGATCGTGGACGATGGTCTTATCGACCTCGAGGAGTTCGGTGGCTTTCTCGAGTAGGCCTTCGTCGGGGAACGCGCTATGGCCTTCGCCCTCGAGTTCTTCGAGCGTGTGCAGGATGCCGGCGTCGACGCGCTGCGGGCCGGCGGTGGGCAGTCCGAGGTTGCGCGCGATCTTGTCGGCGGTCTTGAAGCCGACGCCTTCGACTTCGCGGCATACGCGATAGGGCTCGCTGGTCAGGACCTTCTTGGCGTCCTGGCCGTAGGCTTTGACGATGCGGATGCAGAGCGCGTTGGTCACGCCGTAGGTCTGCAGGAAGACCATGACCTCGCGCAGGGCTTTCTGGTCATCCCAGGCGGCCTTGATGGCCTTCGCGCGACCGGGGCCGATGCCGTCCACTTCGCGGAGGCGACCGGATTGGTTGGAGATGATGTCGAAAGTGCGGACGCCGAACTTCGCGACGATCTTGTCAGCGTAGGTCTTGCCGATGCCCTTGATGAGCCCGCTGCCGAGGTACTTGCGTATGCCGTGGACGGAGGAGGGCAGCCGCGAGCTGAAGGTGCGTACGCGCAACTGGGGGCCGTGCGAGGGATGGCGTTCCCAGTGGCCGCTGACGTCGACGGTCTCGCCGCACTGCAGTCCGGTCATGTTGCCGAGGATGATCACTTTTTCGCCGGCTTCGGGCGCGAGCTCCGCGATCGTGAAGTGCGTCTCCTCATCGAGCCACAGGATGCGCTCCACCACCCCCGAAAGGGTGGTTTCGGGTCCGCGCGGCGGTTCGCGAGGCGGCGACATGCGGTGAGCCAATCACCCCTGCGGGGCGGGGGCGAAACGAAAATCAACCCAAGCCGAAGGCCTCGCGGCCCAGTTCGGCCAGGCCGGCGTGGACGGTGTCCGGGGCGTAGGGGGCGAGTTCCTCCGCGGTATGGCTGCCGGTCGTCACGCAATGGATCGCGGCCAGCTTGCCGTTGCGGGCGGTGGCGATGTCGAACGGCGAGTCGCCGACCATGACCGTCCGGAGCGGGTCGGCTTTCAGCGTGGACAAGACGAAATGCGTGAACTCCGGCTGGGGCTTGCGCCAAGGGTGGACATTGGTGCCGAAGACCGCGTCGACGGCGTCATCGAGCCCAAGGTGCTCCATGATCTTCTTCGAGTTGGCGTCGTCCTTGTTGGTATACACCGCGACCCGCACGCCTCGGGCGCGCAGGGCGACGAGGATCTCGCGGCAGCCGGGGTAGGCGCGCAGGCCGTGGTACATCACGGAAGGGAAGTGTTCGCGGAAGAGGCGGGTGGCGGTGGGCGCGTTGGCCTCGCCGGCCAGCTTGACGACCGTGACGTTGACCGAGCCGCCCACGGCGCGTCGGATCTGTTCCAAGGTCACGCCGGGCAGCCCCATCATGCTCATCACGTCGTCGTAGCAGCGATGGATGGCCTCGAAGTTGTCGACCAGGGTGCCATCGAGGTCGAAAAGGACGGTTTCGGGAAGGGGACGGGCCATGCGGCGCTCAATCAGGAGGCAGCGGGGCGAGATTCCAAGTTTGGATTTGCACGCTTGGCCTGCTCCCCTAGGTTGCCGCCACCTTCCCATGAGCTTCTCGCTGGATCTTACCAAGCCCCTCGGCCGCCTCGGCCTGGCCATCAATACCGTCCTCCTGGGCGCGGTCTTTTACGGGGTTTCCGTCGGTGCCTACCACTACATGAGCCATACTCTTCCTGAGGCTGGCGCCCATGCCAAGGAGGCCGCCGTCAAGGCCGCCCTTGTGGAGAAGTCCGTCGCCAAGGCCAAGGCTGCCGCCAAGGGCAAGGCTTTCGACGAGAAGGCCGCCGTCGCCGCCGCCGAAGCGGCGGCCGCGCCCGAGCTCAAGAAGCAGGCCGAAGAGATTCACCACCATGCCGTCGAAGGTTGGGCTCCGTTCGCCGTCTTCCTGCTGATCCTGTCCGCGATCTTCTTCGCCGGTTTCCTGTCTGTCTACGTCCAGCGCCGGGCCAACGACGGCGGCCTCAAGGGCCTCTGGATCTTCACCAACCATCTGGGTGCCTGGGCCTTCGCCAGTTACGTGGCCTTCTATCCTTTCCTCGCGGCCCATGGCCTGCGTAACGCCTACGCCCCTGCCTTCATCGGCGGACTGGTGCTCCTCCTGCCGGTGTTCTTCGCCGGCGAAGGTCATCATGACCACGACCATGATCATGGCGACGGCCACGATCACGGGCACACGCACTGAGTCGGCTCAGAGCGGCGCGGTGGCGCCGAAGTCGAAGACGGTGTGGCTGATCAGACCTCGCTCCAAGACGGCGAGGTCTGATTGTTCGTCGGTGGTCAGGTTCTCGCCGTCGTTCCAGGCGAACGTGAAGCCCTGAGCCGAACGTTTGAAAAGGGAGCCATGGCGGACCAGCGCGGGGGTGCTCCGCTCCATCGCGGTGCCGTCATTGACGGTGGCGGGGTAGTTGAGGCTATGCACGAGCAGGCCGTGGCTGGGCTGGCCGACGAGTCCCTTCGCGAAGCGGGCGGCATGGCGACAGGCGGCTTCGAGGTGGGGGCGGAGGGCGGGGGGGCAGACGGAGGAGTTCCGGTGCACCTGTTCGAAGAGCGATTGCTCGAGGTCGAGCGAGCAGGCCACCGCCGGGAGTCCCCAGGAGGTGCCTTCGGTCGCGCCGGCGAGCGTGCCGGAGCTCAGGCAGAGCGGCATCGTGGCATTGAAGCCGATATTGATGCCGGAGAGCACCACGTCGGGCTTCACGGGCAGCAGGTGACCGAGGGCGATATTGACGCAGTCGGAAGGGGTGCCGTCGATGGACCAAGCCTGGCGGCCGAGGTTGGGGTAGTCGGCGAGGTTGACTTCGCGGTGGCGGCTGAAGGCACGACCGATCCAGCTACGTTCGCCCGAGGGGGCGGCGACGACGACGTCGAACCCTTCGGCCACGCAGGCGGCGACCAGGGCATGGAGGAAGGCGGCGTTGATACCGTCGTCATTGGTCAGCAGGGCTACGGGCTTCATCCTAAAAAGGTCAGGACTTGGGCTCGGGGTGGCCGCGCTCAAGTTCGGCGATCTGATCCCGGAGGACCGCCGCGGTCTCGTAGTCTTCTTCCTTCATGGCGGCTTTCAGGAGCCCCCGCGCCTTGGTCAGCTTGGCTTCACGGTCGGCCGCTGCGTCGTAAGGCCGGCGGCCGTGGTGCTCGAGTCCGGGCTGGATCCGGGCGATCGTGGCGAGGGCCTGGGGGGCATGGGCCTCGTAGCAAGTCGCGCAGCCGAAGCGGTGGACTCGGTCGAAGTCGGCCCAGCGGAAGCCGCAGGTGGGGCACTTGCCCCGGCCGACGGGGGTCGGCACGGTCAGCTTCAACCCCAGTGCGAGGGAGGGGAGAATCGAGTCCGTCAGCAGGGAGGGGCAGCCTTGGCAGCAGGCATAGGTCTCCGCCTTACCCCCGGCGACGAGGGTGAAGTACACGGCGGCGTTCTGGACGCAGCCCTGGCAGGATGGCGGACGAGGAATCAAGCGGGGTCACAGTGCAGGCGAACCGCCTCGGATTCAAGTGCGACGACGAACCTTTTCAGGTTGAAGCCATGCCGACGGCGGATTGCCTATGAAAGCGATGCTTTCTCCCGTACTCATGCTTGTGCTGGCCGAGACCGAAAAGGGCGCTCTCTGGTATTTCAAGCAGATGGACAGCGCCGGCATGGCCGTCGCCGTCGTCTTGCTCATCTGTTCCTTCATCGGTTGGGGCGCGATGATCCAGAAGTGGTCCGACGTCCAGGAGCTTCGTCGTCGCAACCATGCGTTCGAACGTCGCCTCCGTGACGAGGCCTCCGTCGTCGCGCTTAATTTCCCGCGTGGCTCCAATCTCGGACCTTACGAGTTCCTGGTCGCCGAAGCGGTGTCCGCCGTCCAACGCCACAAGGGTCGCCTCGTCCGCAAGTCGGACGTCACCCTCTGCATGGGTCACGTCGAGAACGCGGTCCAGCGTGGCGTCGCCCGGACGATGGTGAAGTACGAGGACAAGATGGTGCTGCTGAGCTCGCTGGTTTCGGGCGGTCCTTTCCTCGGCCTGCTCGGCACGGTCTGGGGCGTGATGGTCACCTTCGGCGCGCTGACCGAAAAGGCCAGCATCGCCCAGCTCGCCCCCGGCGTCTGCGGCGCGCTCGTCACCACGACCCTCGGCCTGCTCGTCGCGATTCCCGCCACCTTCGGTTACAACTACCTTCTCACGCAGGTGAAGATCATGACGACCGAGCTCGAGAACTTCGCCAGCTCGCTCGCGGACCGCGTGGAGCTGGAACTCGAAGGCGAGGCCCGTCGTAATTTCGAGGCCGCGCAGGAACGCGACCGTCTGCTTCGCGCCGCCGCTCCGGCCCCGACCGCCGAGGTCGCCCCGCTCCCCGTCGCTGAAACTCCCACGGCCTTGCCGGGCTGGGAAGACGCGCAGTAAGCCCGCATGGCCCGCTCGTTTTCCAGACCCAACCGGCTCCACGTCATCAGTGAGCTGAACGTCACGCCGATGCTGGACCTTTGCTTCGTGCTGCTGATCATCTTCATGATCGCCACGCCGGTGCTCGAGCAGACGACCGCGGTCAACTTGCCCAAGGCCGAGAAGGGCGCGGGCAAGTCCCCTGACACCAAGGTCCAATATCGTTTCGTGAGCATCGACCGTAATGGCGGTTACTCCATCGGTTCCCGCTCCGTGACCTTCGCCCAGCTGGAGGCGGAGTTCGCCGTCCTCGCCGCCCTGCCGGAAGCAGACCAGCCGGTGCTGCGCATCCGCGGCGACGGCGTGCTGTCCTATCAGAAAATCATCGACGTCCTCTCGGCCGCCCGGGCCAAAGGACTGACCAAGGCGGGACTGGACACCGAGACGCGCTGAGATGTCGAGCGGAGGCAAAGGCTGGATCGGTTCCGTCGCGGTACACCTCGGCATCCTAGGCGCGATCATCGGGTTTTCCTGGTATGCCGCGCGCCACCCTGGTGAGGTCGTCGAACCCGTCGACCCGCTGCTGATCGACCTGAACGGCATCCCGGGCAAGCGCCCCGGCGAGGTCGGCAAGAAGGCCGGCGTGGCCCAGGGTTCCGAGGCCGGTTCGAATAATGGCGTCGCCCGCATTCGCCTCAAGAAACTCGACGTCGATAAGATCCTGAAAGAGCGCGAGCAGGCGGAACAAGCCGCGGCCTCGTCCCAGAGTTCGGCCAAGACGATGGCCAAAGCTTCCTCCAAGTCGGGCGCGAGCAGCAGCTCGGGCAAGACTACGCTGGGAGAGTTCTTGAAGTCGAAGGGCGGTAAGTCGGGTTCCAGCAAGACCGGCGGCATCGGTGGTGTCTCGGTCAAGAAGGGTCGCAGCTACGGCGCCGGTGACAATGGCGGTGAAGGTGGCTCGGCCTCCGAACAGGCGATCTATGCGGGCGAAGTCCAGGCACGTCTGCGGACGGCCTGGAACGAGCTTGTCGCGGCCGAAGGCTCTTCGGTCGCCACCGGCGGTTCCTGTGGCGTCACGGTTTCCGTCGATGCCTCCGGCTTCGTTACGTTCTCCGGTTGGCTGACGAAACCCGGCGACGCCCGCATGGCGGAGTTGGTGAAGCGCGCCTGCGGTATGGTCGGCAATTGCGGCAAGCCCCCCAAGGGCTTGGCCTTCAAGATCGACTTCACCAAGGTCAGCCTGTCCGACGGCTGAGCGGTCTCAGTCGCGGACTTCGAGCACGATCTGGACCTCGACGGAAACGCCGAGCGGCAGTCCGTTGACGGAGACGGCGGCTCGCGCGTGCTTGCCGGCGTCGCCGAAGACCTGCAGCAGGAATTCCGAAGCGCCGTTGAGGACCTTCGGGCTGTCGCTGAAGCCGTCGACGCCGTTGACGAAGCCGTTGACCATCACCACGCGCACCACGCGGTCAAGCGAGCCGAGGGCGGCTTTGGCGTTGGCCAGCGCATTGAGCGTGCAGAGCTTCGCCGCTTCCGCGGCCTGGACGAGGTCGACCTCGCGGCCGACTTTGCCGAGCGAGGCGACCTTGCCGTCCTTCATCGGCAAGGTGCCGGCGAGGTAGAGCAGGTTGCCGGTGCGGACGGCCGGGACATAGGCGCCGGCGGCGGCGGGCGGCGTGGGCAGGGAAAGGCCGAGTTCGGTGAGGCGGGCTTCGACGGAGGACATAAGTTCAGAACCAATACTTGGGCCAGCGGGCTTCGCGGCGCAAGTTGTGATAAAAGAGGGCGACCAAGACGATCAGAAGCGCGCCGGTCAGGGTCGGAAAGAGCAGGAAAGTCCAGCTGGGCTTGAGCGCGAAGATGATGAGGGGGTTCGAGCAGGCCGGAGGATGGACAGTGCGGGTAAGTTTCATCAAGCCGATGGCCGTGCCGACGGCCAGGGCGTCGCACCACCAGGAGGCTTGGCAGAAATACAGGAAGGCCAGGCCCACGGCGGCGCCGATGAGATGGCCCAGGATGACGTTACGAGGCTGGCAGAAAGGCGAATCAGGGTAGGCGAAGACGAGCAGCGAGCTGGCAGCGAAGGTTCCGAGCAGGAGCATGACCTCCAATTCGCGGGTCAGGTAAGACAGTCCGCCGATGACGGCGACGGCGGCGAGGGAGGTCGCGACGATGACCGAGGGAGAGGAGCGCGGCGGAGGGCTGGCCCCGTCGCCGCGCATCTTCTTCAGGAGTTCCAAGGAGATGAGGCCTGCGGCCTTACTTCAGGGACTTGATTCCCGCGATGATCTCCTGCACGAGTTCGCGGCTGCGGGCCTTGATCTCGCGGCTCAGCGTGGCCTCGGAGGTGCCGCTGGCGCGCTTCGACTGCGCATAGGACTGGGCCAGGACGGCTTCCTTGTTGCGGGTGATCGTGGCGTTGTCGCGCACGGAAAGG
>CAIXQT010000118.1 GCA_903921665.1 uncultured Opitutia bacterium | reverse complement strand
GCCATCCCATGCGTAGTAAGCTCCTCGGACTCCGCCCCTACTTCATCGCCGCCGCCGTCGGCACGATCCTCATCGTCGACCTCTCCAACCAATGGGAGGTCCCGATCGCCCAGCTGCCCAGCGAACTGCACGACCGCATCGCGGGCCTCGAAGCTGACGCCAAGCCTGCGGAACTTCTCGCCTTGGCCGAAGCCGGCAACGCTCAGGCCCAGTATATTTACGCGCTACGTCATACCCCCTACGCTCCGGCGGAGCTTCAGATCAAGGACGACCCAAAGGTGGCGTTCACCTGGATGAACAAGGCCGCGGAGAACCGGCACACCCGCGCCATGGGCGTCATCGCCCTCTACTTCGCCCGCGGGCTCGGCGTCGCGAAGGACGAAAATAAGGCTGCCAGCTGGGCGGCCAAGGCCGCCGACAAAGGTCAGCCGATGGGCTACCGCGTGCTCGGCGATCTGATCAAGGCCAAGGCCGACTCGCTCAAGCCGGCCAAGGACGCTCCTGACTTCGCCAAGCAGCAAGCCGAGCGCGATGCGCTGCTCGGCGAGGCCTATACCCAGTATCTCCGCGGGGCCAATGCCGGCGACCGCCACTCGCTCCGCGAGATGGCCAAGGCCTATGAGATCGGCCAGCCGGGCCTGCCGCAGAACTACCGACTCGCCGTCGAATACTACACCCGCGCCGCCATGCGTCGCGACGGCAAGTCCATCCGCATCCTCGCCGACCGTTACGAGTCCGGCGAAAAGACGCCCAAGGACCCCCAGCAGGCCTACGCCTGGCGCCTCGTGTTGATCGAAATCGAGGACAAACCCGACGACATCGCCAAGCTCGGTGAGCTTGAGAAGACGATGAAACTCGCGGACGTGCAGGCCGGCCAAGAACTGGCGATCAAGCTGATCAAGGAGCTCCCGTCCGAAACCTCCGACGCCCTTTCCCGCCTGAACCCCGGACGCTGAGCGATGACGCCTGCGCAGCTGAAATCGTCCGCGGCGACCGATCCCAAGCCGCCGGCCGGACTTTCCCCGGAAGCCAAGGCGCTCTGGTTCACGAAAAAGGGCGACTGGGAAGCCGCACATGGCATCGCCCAGGACATCGAGACGCCCAGCGGCTCGTGGCTGCACGCCCTGCTTCACCTGATCGAAGGTGACCTCGGCAACGCCCGCTACTGGTTCGTCGAAGCCGGACGCCCCGTGAAGAAGGCTTCCCAGATCGACGAACTCTGGGACGAAATCGCCGGCGAAGTGCTGAAGTAAGGGGTTGGGTTTGACGCATCGGAGCTTACCGCCTCGATAGCGTCATGTCCGCTCAGCCACGCCGTGCCCTGACCGGCGTGCCTTCGCACGCCTGGGCGGCCTGCGCCTGCTCGGAAGGCGCCGAGCGCGGCGTGATCGTCTTTCTAGCCTCGAACCTCGGCGCGGCGGAGACCTTCGCGGAAGAGACCGCCCAGCTGCTGACCCTGCTCAATGACGCACAGCCGGTCGCCCGCACCCTGACCGAAGCCGATGCGGCCGTCCCGGCCTTCGAAGCCGACTGCGACCTACTCGGTGTTCTCTCGCTCCTGCGTCACGGCCACCACGACGCGAAGCGGCCACTGCTCATCGCCTGCACGCCCGGCTCGCTCACCCGTCGCTCGCCCGCCCCCGAAGCCACCGCCAAAGCCGAGATCGTCATCCGCAAGGGCGAGAAGCTGGCCTTACGCGATTTTGCGAAGCGCCTCGCCGAAGATTTCGGCTACGCCCACGAGGCCCTCTGCGAACAGCCCGGAGAATACGCCCTGCGCGGCGGCATCCTCGACGTCTATCCGCTCAACGCGCAGATGCCCGTGCGCATCGACCTCTTCGGCGACACCGTCGAATCGCTCCGGCCGTTCGACCCGGCGACGCAACGCAGCGAAGGCGAAGTCGACGGCCTCGTCATCTGCGCCCCGCGCGACGATTCCGGCTCGGCCCCAGAGGCCCCGTTCTTCCGCCACCTTCCTCCTGACGCACTCATCGTCTCGGTCGACCGCTGCCATGAGGACGTCCTCTGCGCCGAACTGGCTTCGGCCAAGGTCGACGAGCTCATCCTCGAAGAGACCGACGACGCTCCGCTCGGCTACGTCGCGCTCGCCCTCGAATCCACGCCGGCCGAATCGCTGCTCATCGGCTCCGCCACCGATAGCGCCGAGACGCGCCCGGCGCTGCTGAAGGCCGCCGCCTCGCTGGCGAAGGACGGCCGACCCTGCCTGCTCGCCGGCGACACCGACGGCTCCGTCGACCGGCTGAACGCCGACGTCGCCGCCGCCAAGATCCGGGGCTTCGCGCCCCGCGTGCTCCACGGACGTTTCGGCGGCGGCGTGGTCATCGCTCCCGGCAAGCTGCCCGGACTCCTCAAGGACGGCCTCCTGCTGCTCACCGAACGCGAGCTCTTCGGCCGACGGAAGCGCCCGCTCGCCGTGCTGCCCCGCCGCCGCACCGCGATCCGCGCCGCCGTCGGCCGCGCGCTCGATTTCGGCGAACTCGCCGACGGCGACGCGCTCGTGCACGCGACGCAGGGCGTCTGTCTTTTCCGCGGCATCAAGGCCCATGAGCACAACGGCCGGACCGAAGACTTCATCGGCCTGGAGTTCGCCGAAAAGTCGATGCTCCACCTGCCCGTGCGAGAGTCGCATCTCCTCACGCGCTACATCGGCATCGGCCGCGCCCACCCGAAGCTCTCGAAGCTCGGCGGGGGCGGCTGGGAGAAATCGCGCAAGGCCGCCGAGAAGGCGACCGCCGACCTCGCGGCGCAGCTGCTGGCGATGCAGGCCGCGCGCTCGACCAAGCCTGGCATCACGCACCCGAAAGATGCGGACAACGCCTGGATGGGCGAATTCGAACGCTCTTTCCCGCACCGCGAGACCCCAGACCAGACACGCGCGATCATCGACGTGAAGGCCGACATGGAACGTCCGGCGCCGATGGACCGGCTCATCAGCGGCGACGTCGGCTTCGGCAAGACCGAGGTCGCCCTGCGTGCCGCCTTCAAGTGCGTGCTCGGCGGACGCCAGGTCGCGATCCTCGCGCCCACGACCGTCCTCGCGCAACAGCACTTCGAAAGCTTCAAGGACCGGCTCTCCCGTTGGCCGGTCTCCGTCGAGCTCCTGAGCGGGTATCGTACCGCCAAACAGAAGGCCGACGTCCGGGCACGCGCCGCGGCCGGCACCGTCGACATCGTCGTCGGCACGCACGCATTGCTCTCCGATGGAACGAGCTTCGGCAAGCTCGGCCTCGTCATCATCGATGAGGAGCATCGCTTTGGCGTGCGCCACAAGGAACGCCTCAAACAACTGCGCACGGAGGTGGACGTGCTCGCCATGAGCGCCACGCCCATACCGCGCACGCTGTACCTCGCGCTTGTGGGTGCCCGTGACCTCAGCGTCATCGAGACCCCGCCGCGCGAACGCCTACCCATCCGCACCATCGTGCGCAGCTATGACGAGAAGCTTGTGCGCGACGCCGTAAAGGCAGAGCTGGCCCGCGGCGGCCAAGTCTTCTACCTGCATAACCGCGTCGAGACCATCCAGGCCGTCGCCGAACGCCTCGCCGCGTTGCTCCCCAAGGCACGTATCATCGTCGGCCATGGCCAGATGCCCGCCGGGCAGCTCGAGGAAGTCATGTCGGCGTTTGTCGCTGGTGAATACGATATGCTCGTCTGTACGACCATCATCGAGACCGGCCTGGACATCCCGAACTGCAACACCCTGATCATCGAAGGGGCGGACCGGTTCGGTCTCGCTCAGCTCTACCAGCTGCGCGGACGCGTCGGCCGCTTCAACCGCCAGGCCTACGCCTACCTCTTCCTCCACCGCCATGCCGCGCTGGTCGGCACGGCCCATCGCCGACTGTCCGCCATCCGGCAATACAACCAGCTCGGCGCCGGCTTCCGCATCGCCATGCGCGACCTCGAGCTGCGCGGCGCCGGCAACATCCTCGGCGCGGCGCAGAGCGGCCACGTGGCCACCGTCGGCTTCGACCTCTACTGCCAGCTCCTTCGGCGCAGCGTCGCCAAGCTACGCGGGGACAAGGGGGCGGTCATCGACCGCTGCGAAGTACAGCTGGACTTCATCGATCATACGCAGGCCGCCCTCGGCACCGAGCAGGCGAACAGCAGCGACGGCGATGTCCCGCTCCTGACCGCCACGCTGCCTTCGGACTGGATTCCCGAGACCCGGCTGCGCATCGAAGCCTTCCGACGGATCGCCTTGGCCTTGGATGCCGCCGAAGTGTCCGAACTCCGTACCTCGCTCAAAGACCGCTACGGCAAGTTGCCGCCCGAAGCCGATGCCCTGCTCAGCCTGGCGGAGATCCGCTGCCTTGCGGAGGAGAAATGCGTCGTTTCGGTGACGACCGACGGCGCCGTCATCCGCTGCCTATCGGCCGCGGGCGGCCGCGCACCGGAGCCTATTCTCGTCGGCAACCGGTTTCCCCGCTTGACCGTGCGAGACCCCCTGCGGAAACTGAAGGAAATCCGCGGGTTCCTCTCCAGGTTGCCCGCGCCCTCCGACCGATGAAATCCTTCCTGCTTTCCTGCCTGCTCACCTTGTGTGTCGCCTCCGCGCACGCCCAGCTCAAGAAGCCCACGCTGGAAGAAGCGGCGGCCAAGCGCTGGTCCGAGATGCACAGCGACCGCATCGCCGCCGATGCGGACGGCACCGGTATCACCGTCTCCGATATTCGCCGCCAGGTCGAGCCGATCGCCGGCCAGCTCCGCGCCGCCGCCAAGACCGATGCCGAATTCGAAAAAGCCCTCGCGAACGCCGCCGACGAGTCGCTCAATTCCATCGCCGAGCGTCAGCTCGTCATCGCCGAGTTTCGCGCCAGCACCGCGCGGCTGCCCGCCTCCTATATCGACGCCGACATCGAAGAGACCATCCGCCGGGACTTCAGCGGCGATCGCAACCGTTTCGTCGCCTCGCTGCGGGCCGCCGGCACCACCCCCTTGGCTTATCGTAAGTACATCGAAGACCGCATCATCTTCGATTACATGGTCAGCCAGGTCCGCCGCTCCGCCTGGGACGTGAATCCTGGCAAGATCCTCGAGTACTACGAGAAGAACAAGGTAGACTTCGTGCGCAAGGAACAGGTCAAACTCCGCCAGATCACCATCACGCAGGGCGCCGCCGAAAAGCCCGAAGAGACCGCCGCCCGCGCCGCCGCCTGGTCCGATGCGCTCCGACACCCGGAGAAGATCACCGCCACGCTGCAGCGCTTCAAAGTGGCCGGCAAACCCATCACCGGCACCCCCGGCTTCGCGGACGTCGCCGCCCGCGTCAGCACCGACGACTTCGCGAGCAAGGGAGGCGACGCCGGCTGGCGTAACGTCGATGACCTCAACGAGGCCGTGACCGCCAAGCTTAAGACCCTGAAGGTCGGTGAAATCTCCGAACCCCTGAAGTTCGACGTCGGGGCCGCCCCCATCTACGTGATCGTCAGCCCGGAGGCCAACCGCCCCAAGGGCCACGCCTCCGTCAACGACCCGGAAGTGATGGCTGAAATCGAGGTCAAGGTCCGGCAGGTTGGCATGAAAATTGCCATCAAGACCTGGCTCGATGACCTGCGCGCGAAACACCACGTCCAAATCCGCTGAGATGAGCGCCGAAGAAGGCGCCCGTTCGGCCAAGCCCTTTTCCTGTCGCGCGTTTCCACGTCGGAGCGCCGGCGTCCTGCTCCACCCCACCGCCCTGCCCGGCGATGGTCCGGTGGGGTCGCTCGGCGCCGAGGCCCGCCGCTTCGTGGACATCATCGCCTCCGCCGGCTTCTCTTGGTGGCAGGTCTGTCCGCTCGGTCCGACCGGCTACGGCGACTCGCCCTACCAAGCCCTCTCGGTCTTCGCCGGCAACCCCTACCTCCTCGACCTCGCGGACCTTGGAGCGCGCAAGCTACTGACCTCCGACGAGATTGCTTCGCTCCGTCGCGGCAGCGACGGGCGCACCGATTATGGGCGGCTCTGGAACGATCTTCGGCCCGCGTTGCAGACGGCCGCGCGCCGCGGCGCCGTCATCCTGAAGCAGAACGCCTCCTTCAAACGCTTCAAAGAGAAACAGGCCGGCTGGCTGGACGCCTGGTGCCGCTTCGCCGCGCTCCGCGAAGCCAACGGTTTCACCGCGCCGGACAAGTGGACGATCGACGAAGCTCCCGCCGGCCTCGTGGCCGAGGCCGAGGTGCTGCAGTTCCTCTTCGCCGAACAATGGCGCGCCCTTCGCGAGTACGCGCACGGCAAGGGTGTCCGCTTCTTCGGCGACGAACCCATCTACGTCTCAGCTGACGGCTGCGACGCCAAGACGCGCCCGGAACTCTTCCAACTGGACGCCGCCGGCCGACCGGTGGCCGTCGCCGGCGTGCCGCCGGATTACTTCGCCGCCGACGGACAACTCTGGGGCAATCCGCTTTACGCCTGGGAACGACACGCCGCCGACGGCTTCGCGTGGTGGAAAGCCCGCGTCCATCACGACCTCGAGCTCTTCGACGCGATCCGCATCGACCACTTCCGGGGCATCCATGATTTCTGGAGCGTCCCCGCCGGCGCGCCGAACGCCCGCGAAGGCCAGTGGTTCGACGGACCCGGCCTCGCTTTCACCGGGGCCTTGGACGGCCTGCCGCTCGTCGCCGAAGACCTCGGCTTGCTCTCCCCCGGCGTCGACGTGCTTCGCAAAGCCTCCGGCCTGCCCGGAATGTCGGTACTCCAGTTCGGCTTCGGCGGACCACCCGAAGGCAACCCGCACTTCCCGGAAAACATCACGTCGGATCGCGTCGTCTACTCCGGTACGCACGACAACGATACCGTCATCGGCTGGTATGCGCAGGCCTCCGCCGAGGAACGCGCGCG
>CAIXQT010000117.1 GCA_903921665.1 uncultured Opitutia bacterium | reverse complement strand
CGTCAACCTGCGCTCGCAGGTCTTCGCCAAGCTCCAGCAACTGAGCTTCCGCTTCTTCGACTCGAACGCCAGCGGGTCCATCATCAATCGCGTCACCTCAGACGCGCATGCCATCCGGTTGTTCATCGAAGGCGTGATCCTGCAGCTCGCCATCATCACCATCACCCTGGCCGCCTGCTCGGTCTACATGCTGCGCACCGATTGGCGCCTCACCCTCGCCTGCCTGTCGGTGCTGCCGATCCAGATCTGGTTCGCGATCCGCTTCTCGCGCAAGGTGCGCCCGGCCTACGAGGAAAACCGCGACCTCATGGACCGCATGGTCTTGGGCTTCTCCGAGAACGTGCAGGGCATCCAAGTCGTCAAAGGCTTCGCGCTCGAGCCGCGCGTGATGGGTCGCTTCGCCGGCTGGAGCGAGGATATCCGGCTCCAGAAGCGCAAGGTCTTCGGGGAGATCGCGCTCTTCTGGCCCGTCATCGACGGCCTCAATCGCCTCTCCATGGCCATCCTCATTGGTTACGGAGGGTGGATGGTCGCCCGGGGTGAAATCGCCCTGGGAACCGGCCTGGTGGCCTTCGCGGGCCTCCTCCAGCAGTTCTCAGCCCAGGTGACGACCCTGGCGGCGGTGGTCGACAACGCCCAGGTCTCGCTCGCCGGCGCCAAACGTATCTTCGAGATCCTCGACACCGACCCCGGCGTGGCGACCGAACCGAGCGCCGCTTCGCCGGGCCGCTTCCTCGGTCGCGTCGCCTTCGAGAACGTGAGTTTCGAATACCAGGAGAACGCGACGGTGCTGAGGGCGCTCTCCTTCGTCGCCGAACCCGGTCAGCGCATCGCCATCGCCGGCGCGACGGGCGCCGGCAAGTCCGCCCTGCTTTCGCTTATCCCGCGCTTCTATGACCCGCGTTGCGGACGCGTGACGCTCGACGGCCACGACGTGCGTCACCTGCCCTTGCCGGAACTCCGCCGCCAAGTAGGCATGGTCTTCCAGGAGAACTTCCTCTTCTCCAACACCATCGCGGCGAACATCGCCTTCGGCCACCCTGACGCCACGCAGGAACGCATCGAACGCGCGGCCCGTATCGCCGGCGCCCATGCGTTCATCGAGGCGCTCCCCGAAGGCTACGAGACCTTCCTCGGCGAAGGCGGCGTCAACCTTTCCGGCGGCCAACGCCAGCGCATCGCGATCGCCCGCGCGCTGCTGCTCGAACCGACGGTCCTGCTGCTCGACGATCCGACCTCGGCGATCGACCCCGAGACCGAGAAGGAGATCATGGAGGCGATGGAAGCCGCCATGGTCGGCCGCACGACCTTCATCGTCGCCCACCGCCTGAGCACGCTGCGTCGAGCCGACCAGATCCTGGTCCTCGAGCACGGCAGACTGGTGCAGGTCGGCAACCATGCGCAGCTGATGGCCCAGGACGGCCATTACCGCCGCGCCATCCTCGTCCAATCGGAAGGAGCGGTCGCATGAGCAAGGCGACCCTTGAGATCGCGGTGCGCCGCATCCGGCCGGACGAAGAAGAACCGGACCGACTCCCCTTACGCTGGTCGACCGTCGCCCGCCTGCTCGCCTTCACCGCCCCGCATCGCGGCATGCGCAATACCCTGCTCGGCCTCTGCGTCTTCCGGGCGATGGCCCTGCCCGGTCTCGCCTGGCTCGTGGGCCACATCATCAAGGGTCCCGTGGCGACCGGCGACGGCGCCGCGACCTTCCGGGCCCTCGCCCTGTTCACGGTCTTCTTCATCGTCGCCGACGTCGCCCTGTATTGGCGCATCCGTCTCGCCCACCAGATCGGGGAGAACGTCCTCCGGGACCTGCGCGATAAGCTGATGGCGCACCTGCTGACGCAGCCGCTCTCGTTCTTCCACGCCCGCCGCCACGGAAGCCTGATCAGCCGGATGATCTCCGACATCGAGGCCATGCGTAACGGCATCCAGAACAACTTCTTCATCTCGTTCGTCTCGTTCGGCCAGATGACCTGCGCGGCCGCGCTCATGCTGCTCGCCAACCCGAGGCTGTTCCTGGTCCTGCTGGCCATCGTCCCCTGCCTCCTGCTCGTGCATGGCTTCTTCCGCGGCAAGATCCTCCATGCCTCGCGCGTCCAGCAAGAGACCTTCTCCCGCGTGACCTCCGCGCTGGCCGAGACGGTCCAAGGCATCCGCGTGACGCAGGGTTTCGCCCGCGAAGACACGAACGCCGGCATCTTCACCCGCCTGGTCCGCAGCCTCGCCGGTAACGTGGTGAAGACGGCCAGCCTCACGGCCCTCTACCTGCCGCTCCTCGAACTGAACGCCCAAGGCTTCATGGCGGCGCTCATCGGGGTCGGCGGCTGGGCGGCGCTTTCCGGTACGGGCACGGGCATAGGCGACTTGGTGACGTTCTTCTTCCTGGCGGACCTGTTCTTCTCGCCGATCACGATCATCGGGACGCAGCTCTCCGAAGCCACGCTCGCGATGGCCGGCGCCGAACGCTATTTCCGCCTCCTTGACACCCCGCCGGCATGGACCGACAAGCCGACGGCCGGCGAATGCCCGCCGCTCAAGGGCCAGGTGGAATTCCGCGACATCCACTTCGCCTATATCCAAGACCGGCCCGTCCTTCATGGGATTTCCTTCGTCGCCCAGCCGGGACAGGTCATCGCGCTCGTCGGTCATACCGGTTCGGGCAAATCCACCATCATCGGCCTGCTGGCGAAGTTCCAGCTCCCGCTCGCGGGCCAAGTCTTGGTCGACGGCCACGACCTCGCCGACGTGCGCCAAGAGACCCTACGCCGTCAGATGGGCTTCGTCTTCCAGCAGAACTTCCTCTTCGCAGGCACGATCGCCGAGAACGTGAAGTCGGCCCGCCCCGACGCGACCGACGAGGAGATCCGCCAAGCCTTCCGCGACCTCGATTGCCTGGACCTGATCGAAGACCTCCCGGCCGGCATCCATACGCCCTGCTCCGAGAAGGGTCGCGGCCTCTCGATGGGTCAGCAGCAGCTCGTCGCCTTCGCG